>JBLHRT010000038.1:0-14165 GCA_047626255.1 Candidatus Azotimanducaceae bacterium | reverse complement strand
GTAACACTTTCTATTCACGCTAGCGATTAGCAGCAGGGCTGAAACAATGGGGTATGACAGTGATCGAGCACTGGCGCGTGACCTCATGGCAAGTTATCGAGGTGAGGCGTCGCTGTTTACCGGGCTCCGCCAGATCTGTTGCAATGAAGTCAATGGTTACTATCGGCGATTATCACGCTCTGTGCCGGTCGTGCCTCAGGATGACGATGCTATTCGGCCGATTCTCCAGCGGTTACCGACTACTTATGCCCCAAGGCACAGGTCATCAGGGGCTCGATCATGCCGCGCTAATGCAGCGCCCGACGCTAGGTAACGATGCGTTACGACAAGTGAGCCAACTGCCGGGAAGTGCATCAACGGGGCTGTCGGCGCGACCGCGGGTGCGGGGCGGCAATGAGGATGAAACCCTGATTACCTTCGATGGTGTGCGGCTTTATGAGCCGTTTCACTTCAGAAATTTCAACAGTCTGTTCAGCGCATTCGATCAACGCATCGTTGATAGTCTGGATTTCTATAGTGGGGGTTATCCCGCCGAGTTCGGCGATCGCTTGAGTGCGGCGATGGTGATCAACCCCCAGCCACCTGAAGAGCTACGCGAAGTCCGTGAGATTGGTGTCGGTTTGCTTAACCTCTCTTACCTGCAAGCCGGCGGCGATGCTGACCAAGACTGGCTGCTGGATGTCCGTCGCAGTAGCATTGATTTGTTAGTGGGATTGTCAGAAAACGATGTGGGCAGTCCAGCCTTTGCTGATATGTATGGGCGCTATGGCTGGAACTTCAATGACGAGGACCGGCTGTCGATCAACGTGTTGTTATTCGGTGACGAGATGAACATCAACAATACGGCGCGCACCGAGACATCGCAGTCAATCTACGCGAATAGCTATGTCTGGCTGAAGTCTGAAAACAGGCTTGGATCAAACCTTGCGGCGACATCACTACTGGGCGTGTCGGCTATTAAGAACGACCGTAAAGGTAGCGTCAATAAACCTGGGCTAGTGACGGGCGAACTTGACGATAGTCGTGAATTCCGTGTCTATCATATGAATCAGGATATGACGTTCAGCCCCGAGGAGCAGTGGTTGTTGACGTTTGGTTGGGGTTGTCGCTATCTGCAGGCTGAATATCGCTATCGGGCCTCACAGAATATAGCCGTGGAGTTTGTCGGCGTGTCGAACCTTAATCGTCCGGCGCAAGCCAATGTTTCGGTGGACGAGACAGGTCATCAATTGGCGCTATATAGTAGTTTCAAAGGGTCTTTCGCTAAGCGAATAACGACTGAAGTGGGTGTTCGTTATGATGCTCAGCATTATGAGCATACCACCCATGAGTATCAGATAAGTCCTCGGCTAAACATGCGCTATCAGCTGACGCCAACAACTGACGTGCGTTTTGGTTGGGGCTTGTTCTCGCAGGCAGAGGGCATTCATGAGCTGAAAATCGGCGATGGTCGTGTTGATTTCCAAGTGCCTCAGGAAGCCTCTCATCTGGTTGCTAGCCTTAATCATCAGTTTGCTGGCGGTGCGATTATGCGTATTGAAGCCTATGAAAAGCGTGGTATCACTACCGCCAGTTATTATCAGAACCTAACGAATCCTTTGAGCCTCTTGGCAGAGTTGCAAGTAGACCGCTTTGAGGTCACGCCGGACGACTACGAGGCAGAAGGTGTAGAGCTGACGCTATCTAGCAACTGGCGCGCTATGGATATATGGGCAAACTATAGCTATTCCTCAGTAGCAGACATGATTGATGGTGTGAAGGTGCGGCGCAGTTGGGATCAGGGTCAGGCCGTGAATCTTGGTATGAGTAGTCAGTACCGGCAATGGCAGTGGTCAGTCTCGGGCACTTGCAACAAAGGCTGGCTGACAACACCGCTGCAATTCAACAATGGCCTGGTGGTTGCCTCCCCACGAAACAGTGTGCAATTTGGGCGTTACATTAGCTGGGATATCAAAGCTAGCCGCAGTTGGGGTTTTGGTGCTTATCAATTACGGCTTGAGGCAGGGCTTACCAATCTGGCTAATCGAGACAACCCGGTCGGTGTGGACTACGCCCTGGTTGATGGTCAATTGCAGTCGACAACAAAATCAGGTGTGCCGCTGGCGCCTTTCCTTGATGTGTATTGGCGCTTGTAGCCTCACGCCTGGCGTCGGTTCCAGTAATACAGGGCTGCCACCAAAACCATGGCGCTGGCATGAACCCCCCACATGCCCATCGCCAGAGGAATGCTGCCATTTTCTAGCGCATTGCGTGCGGCGGCAAGGCTCATAATGTAGACCAGGCAAATCATCAAGCCGGGAATCAAACGATTGAAGCGTCCTTGGCGAGGGTTAACCTTACTCAAGGGTATGGCTAGCAGGGCAATCACGGGAATCACGATAATCATGGCCAGTCGCCAGTGAAACTCTGAGCCGTTGCGTTGATCGAAGTTATCCAGCAACTCTTGCATACTCAGTGCGGAACGCCTTCGTTCGCCTTGGGCGACTTCTCGCTCGGGCAATAGCTGGCCGAACTCACCGAAGCTGATCACCTGATAGTCTGCCTCGCCCGGCGCCCCGCGGTGGCGTGTGCCGTTCTGCAGGACCAAAAAGCGTTTACCTTCGGCGTCTACCACCGAGCGTCCTTGTTCAGCGATGGTGACGACTGAGCTCGTTGGATCTGACGGGTCGGCCTCGCTGATAAAGACACCGCGTAGCTCCTTGCCGTCAATGATCTCTTCGCTGTAAGTCACGCGATTACCCGAGCGCAGAGGCTGGAATCGGCCGGGCGCTAAAGTGGCAAACTCGGTGATGGTTTTCTGAGATTGGAACAGGGCCTCAACGCGTGTCTCGAACACGGGTTTTATCCACAGTGATAACAGGGCACAGATCACCGTCACCCCTAGCGCCAATACCAGTGTCATGCGCACTAGTTGGTTGTTACTGAAGCCGCTCATCTGCAACACCACCATCTCGCTGTCGGCATACAGGCGGCCGTAGGTCAGCATCAGGGCCAGGAAAAAACTCACCGGAATCACCAGTTCGAGAAAGCCCGGTAGCTTGAAGAATATTAATGGGAACAGAACTTCACGGGTCAACTGGCCCCCCGCTGCGTCAGCCAGGTAGCCGTTGAAACGCCAGGCTACAGAAATCACAAGAATTAATGCGGTCACGGTAAATAGGCTGGTGTAGACCTCGCGGGCAAAATATTTGTATAAAATCATAACAACAACATCATGGATGGATCGGGTCCGTTGATGGGTGGCCGGTCGGCCAACATTTGCCGGCAGCCTGATAGGGCTTGCCGAAGTCAAAGAGCGTGATCGTCAAGAAGTTGCCGCTATGCTCAAGCAGGTAATGTGGATCATGGTGAGTGCTTGTCTGTTTCATCAGTGCAATAGTGGCAGTGCTGGCGAGCATCGACAAGATAATAAATTGTCATGGCGCTCGTCAGCGAGCCACCTTAAAGATCTAGCGTTGGGCCGGTGCCAATCAGCGCCCGAGTGAAACCAGACGATCACTTGTCTTTGATAGTCTCCAGTAGAGCAACAATCTCAGCTCGGCGACCTGCTTCGGCAAGTTCTCGGCCAGGTCGGACTGTTGCCGCCATTGCCTTGTTAAGACGTTCACGGGCTGCATCATATTTTTTCTGCTGAACCAAAAAATCGCCATAGAAATAGTTGGAATCCAGGCCATCTGGATTGATGGTGACGGCCTTATCGAGCATTTTCTGTGCTTTCTTATCGCTACCAAATCCTACTGGCCAGCCGGGTACTTGATAATACAAGGCGCCAAGGCTGGTGTAGACGCTGCCTTGTAGGGCCATGTCGTCAATCTCCATGGCGTCCTCAAGATGGGCCTTGGCCGCGTTCACCAGACTCAGCGCGGACAATCCACCTTTGACACCCGCGGAAGTACTTTTGATGATGGCAGTCCAGATCAACAGTTCAGCGTTGTTCGGCTGGTTGGCCAATGCGGCCTCAGCCTGAATGATCAATCGGTCAAAGGTATCGGCCTTAGTCGCCGCCTCGGTCTGATAGTTGGCGATTGCCCAGTCTCGTTGCAGGTCTGTTGTGGTTGTCGCCCGCGATGGCAGCGCCGCCAGGCTGATGACCAAGCCAAGGGTCAGTGTGGTTAGGATGTTGTTCATCGTCTATTCCTGTCGAATGGATTGCATTTTCACGGAGCTCAAGCAGCCGCACTAACGCTGTCGTGTGTGGCAGCAGCCAGCGCCAGAGCGGGAATGGCGCGGTATACATCACCATACAACTGATAGGTCATGTTCGCGACATGAATAATGGCCGCCTGATCTGCGGGGTCAGTAATCTTGTTCATGGTCGCCTCAAAAAACGTCATATGGTCCTGGTCGAGTTCGCCATGGGTGGTGAGATAGGTCATCGCCGTATCAGGCAATGCCAGCTTGGCCTGCACCAGACTCCCTACCGTTGGTGCTAAGCTGGAGCTGGTGCCTTCCAATACCAGGACCATGCCAAAAATACCCATGGGGTTCTTGCGTTGTACATAGTCATATAGGTACGCCACCATGACTTCGGAGGTCACTGGAGGCTCGCCATCAGCGAACCTGGCCCGCTCGTAACCCAGTGCCTCGATATCGTCCAGAATCCACTGCTCGTGGCCAATCTCTTCAACAATATAATGACTCATCGTCTTGCGAACCCATTCCTGATGAGGCTGCAGTCGACCACCGGCGGCCATCAACAATGGCGTGGTGTGGCGCACATGGTGATAAGCCTGGTTTAAAAAGCACAGGTAGGTCTGCTGAGTAAAATGGCCTTCCAGCACGTCAGCGATGATTGGCGCCGACAGGAAATTCATCTTCTGGGCTTCGGTCGCTAGGAGCAATTGTTCAAAAAATGGCATGGCTGTGTTCCTCATGTTTTTCAGCGTGTTTTTCAGCGTGTGGTTCAGCGTGTGATGTCGGTGGTAGATTCATTGCGATCGTTGATATCGTGATCGTCAATAGCGTGCTTGTTAGTATAGTGATCGTTAATAACGTGCTGAAATTGCGCCAAGGCGAGTTGGCGTTTCAAGCGGCCGTTGGGTGTTATCAGGTCTGGTGCCAGGGCTGTGTCCATGACGATGTGGGCGTGGCTACGGGCATAGTCAGGCAGCTCGGCATTTGCGAGCGCAACATGTTGGTCGATGTCTTCTGGCGTCTGCGCAAAGCGGGTCCAGATCA
This sequence comes from Candidatus Azotimanducaceae bacterium, assembly GCA_047626255.1. GTDB lineage: Bacteria > Pseudomonadota > Gammaproteobacteria > Pseudomonadales > Azotimanducaceae > UBA4582. The sequence continues at coordinate 8,987 of JBLHRT010000038.1, read as the reverse complement.
AGGCTAGGTTGTGGTCCCTGCCTTCACCCGTGACCAGGGCTTGGGCTATGGCAGGGTGCTGGGTGAGGGAAGATTCAACCCATTCAGGGTTCACGTTGCGGCCTAAGCTCGTGATAAATACGTGCTTGATTCTGCCCGTGACATAGACAAACCCATCGGCGTCAATATGCCCAAGGTCGCCCGTGGCGTACCATTGTTCTTGAATTTTTTCTGTCACATCATCATCGCCATCAACAACAAGCGCGTCGGCGTCGAGATAGCCCAGCATATTGCTACCCCGGGCTTCAATTTCACCGCCTTCATTAATACGCAGCTCTGCGTGGGGCAAGGCGCGGCCGACAGAGCCAGGCCGGTTAGCGCTTGGCAGGTTCAAGGTTAACACTGAGGCGCATTCCGACCGGCCATAGCCCTGATAGACTGGCAGGCCGAGTTTGTTGGCGCGGGTAAGCAGGTGATCACTGACCCGACCGCCGCCGACGGCAATCATCTTCAGACTAGCGGTTTGCAACATACCAAATTCAGCCAGGGTGACCAGCGCCGTCAATAGCTGCGGCACGATGATAATGCTGTTCGCTTGGCTGCTGTTGGCTGAAGAAGCTGGGGATGGGCACAATGTCTACCCCTGCTTGCAGACCAGCCAGATCTGTAATGACCCACTCAAGGCCATTGTCTAGCTGGAAAGCGAGTGTTTGGCAATGCTGCATCTGCAGCCACAGGGCGCGATGGCTGACCCGTGCAGCCAGCTGCACGTCGTCGCCTGTGAGACAGTCCGTGCTGCCAGTGATGATAGCGGTGGCCTCAGGCCGTTGCCTGGCGTGTTCGTGCAGGCTATTGATAATGCGTCCCAGATTCGCGCTGCCGGGGCTCGTGCTCGTGCTAGTAGGGGATGCTTGTTGTGCAATGCTAGGGGAATTCATATTGTGTCGTGGTATCCCGAATGGTTGGAAGGGAACTGGTTGCTATGTAAGCGCTATGTAAACGCCGGCTGTGTAAGAGTCAGCTATGAACCGCCCGCCAATAAACTCATCAGTGGCCTGATCTTGTCGATATTGCTATTGATATCACCGGCAAGCACCACGGGTTTCAAGTCGTAATAGGTGCCCCACGCGTTATTGCTCGTATCGACTCGCGCCGGATCGGCATCGGCAACGAGGGTAGAGACGATGCCGAGTTTTCGCAGACAGCTCTGCATCGGCCGAGTGACGGTACAAACGACAGTCTTGAAGCCAAGGTCGGCTAGAGTGGGGGCCAGGAGCAACATAGAGGGCAGTGCGTGACGTTTGTGGCCAACAGCAAAGCCGCCAATTTCTACAATCTCCTCGCGGCTGACATATTCATTAGTGCGTCGTTGCAGGCTTTCTTCCACGCGCTCGTCCAGGTATTGCTCAAGAAACAGGGCGCCCTCTGACGCAGGCTGATAGCCGGTGCAGGCAAGTATTTGATTTTGCTCATCGTCTAACTGACTCAGACTGTAAGGCAGTCTGTGCTGCAGTTGGCAGCTGAAATGTTTCTGGTATTGAGTCTGAATCATGTCGATTGCTGCCGCATGCGACGTAGACAGGCCGGAGCTCTTGTTAAGGGGCTTGCTAAGAAGCTGCTTGAGCGTATCAAGAGGTCCGTTCAGAGACCCGCTCAGGGATCCAGTGAGGGACTCAGTAAGAGACATGTTGAGCGACTGACTCAGCGGCGTGCTGGCCTCGGGTGTTATCGTCGTCACGGCTGTATTCACAAAAAACCCCTCATTAAGCTGGATGTTGAATTGCTTAAGACACAAGTCGTGAGCCTGCTAGAGGCCTGCGAGTCAATCGTGCGTCTGCTGGGAGGTTGGATGCATTACTCAGAAGAATCATTCGCAGTCATAGCGAATAATTCTATGGTGTGAATTGTGCGGGGCGTGAGGTTGGTGGGCTGTTCTAAAAGCTGGACTTCAAGGTAATATTGCTGACGTCAGGCCTCGGCGGTGTCGGCGTGTTGTCTCGTTCTTCAGGATTAAGCAGGTCGCCCCCAGGAACTGCCAAAGAAATGCCGCTGACATCTGGATTGACGGGTATGCGGTCATCCGCAATGGTCTCCAGAACAGCACCGGGGGCACCGAGGGTAAAGTCTGGCGCTTGAATCTTTTCTACTTCAGGGGCAGGCGCCGCCAAGGGTGAACCATCATTCTCGCTGACGTGTAGCGTGCTGAGGTCAATCTCAAGCTTGGGTACAACTTTCGGAACCTGCAAAGGTGAGTTGTCATTGTCTGCGAGCGCCAGGGCGCTGATATCCACGTTGACAGGTGCGGGCGCGGGCGGTGCCTCAAATAGATTGCCGACATTGGGTGCCAAGTCAAAGCTGGGGTTGGGTCGGGCCTTTGGTATGCTCGCCACGGGTGCCTTGATGACTTTGACGCGGATATCAGCGCCGGCCTTCTTCAGCGCGCTGCCAATGCGGAGAGCCTCGGCTTTATCCTCGGTACGTTTGATGGCCACAGGTTTGCCAGAAAATAGGCTGGCCATCTTGGTGGCATCTACCTTGAGCATCTTGGCCATACGAGCTTTGACAGAAATCAAAGCAAAGCCTTCAAGAATGCCTCCGCTAAATACCACGGCATAGGTGACTTCAGACATACACGCGTTACCCGGTCAACAGTAGGGCTGATGGTAATGCAAGCCCTTGCTGATTAACAGCCCTGAGCCCTCTAGATGGCGCTGCCCTTCAGGTCAGGCGCGCGTGATGGAATCAGTGCTGGCTGACGTCTTTGTCGCGCCCGTCGGGCCATAAAGCTTGGGTTTGTTAGGTTCGCCGCGCATGATATCGAGCACATGCAGGTTGTTGACGTGGCCACGATGGGCAATACGCGCATTGATTTCGTTCAGACGCTGGCATTCCAGAACCCGTTCGTTGAGGCGCTGCCAGCATTCTCGGGCGAGTTCAGCGCTGTTGTCGTCGAGGGTCAGCAAGTAATTTTCAAGACCTTCTCGGTCGACGCTGTAACCCTGGCTCGTTAGGAGTTCGGTGCGCTTTACCGTAAATTGTTCAAGTTGTTTTAGCAGGGTCTGCTTAACCGCCAGTACCTGGGCCAGGGCGTCAAATTCACGCTTGATCAAATGCTGTCTTTCCTCTTCGAAGAGGGCGGTCAGTTGGGCGTAGGTGTCATGTTCCTGTTGCAACAGGGCAACGGCCGTATGTGGCGTGTCAGAAGGGTTGTTGCTCTCAGTATCCATGGCAGGATTCCTTGCTCTTGTAAATCGCAGGTCAATAGCGGAATGATAGTCCGCTAAATGTTGTCTCACAGGCGTGTGATCATGGGGTATGGCGCGATCAAGCACCCAATCGTTGCTACAGATTCGACTCGAATTGGACAATCTTGGCGGCCAATCTTGATGGGTCAACCGTGTAGCTACCGTCGCGCAGAGCTTCTTTGATTTGCGTGACACGCTCTTGATTAACGTCTGGCAACTCACGTATCCGTGATTCGATGTTCTGCAAATCCCGCGCACCGGAGCTTAACTCAACCTGGTCTGCGCTGGGCTTGTCTGGTCGATTAGCCGCGGTTTGGGCGGTATCAACGTCGGTCGCCTTGGATTGTTCACGACTGCGGCTGGCGCTGCCTGCAATGCCGCTTAAGCCGTTAATGTTATTAACCATTTTGGGTTAATCCTTGTGTGCTATCTAAAGTATAGCGGTTCGGTGTCGTCCTGCCTGTGTTCATTTAATCTATCCCTGCAATAAATAGTAGCGGCAGCGAGTTGGTGTACTTTAATCTTTTATGGCTCTTTGATGGTTTTTTTTGTTAAAAGCCGACAGTGACCTCTCCAGCAGCGGTGACCTGGGCGCTGATGATGCGTGAGGATGACACGTTTTTAACCTTGATTTGGTCGCCCTGGCCCCCTGAGGCCATAGCGGTGCCGTTCATGCGTACCAGCAGCGCACCGCGCTGGGCAAGAATCATAACCTGGTCGCCACGACTGACAAGCTCTTCAGCGAGCAGCATGCGGGGCGTCAGCAGGGTCCCTTGACCAATTCCGCGCTTCGCGCGCTGACCGATAGCCTGATCTGGGTCTGTTAGGTAGTGCCTGCCGGAGCGCAACACATCATGTGCCTCGCTGCGTATGTCGCCGTCATCGAGCACGGTATTGCGCTGTAAAGAGGTTGCCGCTACCAGTACTGACTGAAAAACTTCTAAATCTACAGGTAGATGCAGGCTCATGCTCGTGCTGCAATCGACCTTGACCAGTACACGTCGTGCTAGGGCCAGGCCATTGTGCAGGCTCAGGGCCGGGTTTTGACAGGTTGTCAGGTCGAGCCGGCTGTCGGGGGCCTGAACGTTGATCGTGCTCATTTCCGCCCTCGGATAATGCCGTGAAATCTGGTTCTCAATGAAGACTTGGATCTGCCGCTGAATCTGCACGGCGGTATCTGTTGCCCACGCGCGAGCACTCGTGATCAACAACAGACAGAAAATAATCGATGTAAAACCAATTCTCTGTTGCCGACTCATAGACATCGCCTATGCTTAAAACACATGTTGTGTAAAACCGTTGTGTGAAACCATTGTTGTCAATTTTCTGGCATCCGTAGGGATATAGGAAGGGTATATGCAATGGCCATGCCACAAATCGTTCCATTATGATATCTCCGGGAGTCCCAGGTGGCAGGTGTTTTAGATTCCGTTAACCAACGTACCCAGCTCGTCGGGCAGAACCGTCTTGAGCTGTTGCTGTTTCGGCTTGGTACAGATCAGCTTTATGGCATCAATGTGTTCAAGGTGCGGGAGGTGCTCAATTGCCCGCGACTGCATAACATGCCCAAGAGTCATCGGGCGGTGCGAGGCATCTGTCATGTGCGAGGCGCGTCTATCGCGGTGATTGATATGAGCGCCTCGATAGGTATGCCGTTTATCGATGAGCCTGAAAATCATCTGGTGATCATCACCGAATACAACATGAAGATTCAGGGATTTCTGGTGGACTCGGTGGACCGCATCATTAACAAAAACTGGGAGAGTGTGTTGCCACCACCCCCTGGCGCGGGATCGGGCAGTTACTTGACCGCCGTGACCAATCATGAGGGTGAGCTCATCGAGATTATCGATGTTGAGAAGATTATTTCTGAAATCGTGCCCAATTCAGGGGACGTGCCAGAGGCATTTTTGGCCGCGAACCGCGTCGCCGCCGGCGAGGCCAAGGGTAAAATTCTCGTTGTGGACGACTCCGCTGTGGCTCGTAAACAGGTTGTTCGCACCGCCGAGCAATTGGGGTTGGAATGCGATGTGAAAAAAGATGGTAAGGCGGCATTGAACCATATCCATCGATTACTGGATGAGGGGGTCGATGTCACCAAGCGTTATTTGATGGTGATCTCTGATGTCGAGATGCCAGAAATGGACGGCTATACCCTCACCACTGAGCTCAAGAGCGATCCACGTACCCGTGGACTGTTTATCATGCTGCATACCTCCTTGTCTGGCGTGTTTAATGTCAGCATGGTGGAAAAAGTGGGCGCCGATGATTTCTTACCGAAATTTCGCGCTGAAGAACTCGCTGAGCGCATCGCTGCGTTGCTCAGCTGACAACCACTCCTATCGTACAACCCGCATTGTACAGCCCCTCATCGGTCAGCCCGGGTAGGCGCCCAGAAATTGCCTCCCGGGTTGCCGCATGATCGGCAGGCTCTTGCCGATTTCTTGCCTATCTCTACGCTCGTCTAGCGTAAATTATTGATAAATAACAATATAGCGAATTGGCACAATGTTTGCTCTTAGTCCTATACGGATTTAACAAGAGTGGATCGCCCCTGTGACTATTAGCTTCGACAAAGCCCTCGGCATACACGCAGACGCATTGCGCTTTCGCACTGCGCGGGCAGAGATTATTGCTAATAATCTCATTAACGCCGATACCCCTGGCTTTAAGGCTCGAGATATTCGCTTCAAGGATATGCTCGCCCGCAGCGTCGCTGGTGAGCCATTGAAGGCCACCCATGCGTCTCATATCCAGCGCACCACGCGATCCAATAGCAGCCAACAACTCTACAGGCAACCGATGCAGCCGTCGGTTGACGGTAATACCGTTGATGCAGAGATGGAGGAGTCATCCTATATGCGTAACGCGCTGGAATTCCAGACCAGCTTTACGTTCTTGAACGGCAGGTTCCGCGGTTTGATGAATGCGATTCGTGGTGATTAAACGAATGATAGTCCCAACAAGTTTTTTAAGAGGTTAGCAGCATGTCCTTATATGGGATTTTTGATATCGCCGGCAGCGGCATGAGTGCCCAGTCGATTCGATTGAATACGACCGCCAGTAACCTGGCCAATGCGCAGAGTGTCAGTAGCAGTGTTGATGAGACCTATAAGGCTCGTCATCCCGTGTTTGCCGCCACTATGCAAGATGCTTTCGGCGGTGATTTTGGCTCACAGCCAGGTGCGGGTGCGAGCGCCGGTGTGCAGGTGCTAGGAATTATCGAGGACGAATCGCCTTACCAGATGCGTTATGAGCCACATCATCCCATGGCTGACGAGGAAGGTTATGTGGCTTATCCGAATGTTAATGTTGTCGAGGAGATGACCAATATGATTTCTTCGTCGCGTTCGTTTCAGATCAACGTTGAAGTCATGAATACCGCCAAAACCATGATGCAGCGCGTCTTGTCGCTCGGCCAGTAAGGGGAAAGAAATGAACGAGATTAGTCAAGTATCCAGCCCGCTGCTAGCGGAACTCAAGAACCGAGTTGAGCCTGAGGGCGAGGAACTGGACAAGAACGCCTTCCTGAAATTGATGGTGGCGCAGATGAACAACCAGGATCCCTTAAGTCCGCAGGACAACGGTGAGTTCGTGGCACAACTGGCGCAGTTCAGTTCTGTTGAAGGCATCGAGAACATGAACAAGACCATGAGCCAGATGGCTAACAGCATGCAGTCCAGTCAGGCATTGCAGGCGTCAGGTCTGGTGGGTCGCACGGTGCACATCAATACCGACACCAGCATCCTCAGTGAGGGCGGCGTGATCAGCGGCAATGTCAATCTGGAAAACAGCACCAGCAATCTGATGATAAACATTATGAATAGCTCGGGTGAGTTGGTGCGTCAGGTCGAAATGGGTAGTCAGACTCGCGGTGATGTCAGGTTCGCCTGGAATGGCCAGAACGCTGAAGGCGTGCAGTTGCCGCCAGGTAGTTACAAGTTTACCGCGGAGGCTAGTGTCGGTGGTGCCACTGAGCAAATGTCGTTAGCGCTGTCTGCCAATGTGAATAGCGTGACAATTAACCCTGACCGTTCGGTTGTATTGAACGTCGCTGGTCAGGGCGCAGTGCCGCTGTTGGAAGTCGCAGAGATTCTGTAGATAAGTTCGATAAAACTGTTAGACACAACGAATTGTATGAAATTCAAGTTTCACGGAGTAAGACAAGATGCCATTTAATGTAGCCTTAAGCGGATTGAAAGCAGCCTCTGGCGACCTCAAAATCACCGGTAACAATATCGCTAACGCCAGCACCATCGGTTTTAAGGAAAGCCGAGCCGAGTTCGCTGACGTATATTCGTCCAGCGTGTTAGGCGACGGTTCGGCCTCTATTGGCAGTGGTGTGAAACTGTCAAATGTCGCGCAGCAGTTTGAGCAAGGCACTATCGGCTTTACCAGCAACAGTCTCGATGTGGCGATTGATGGTCAGGGCTTCTTTGTTCTCGACGATGGTGGTACACGCACCTATACACGTGCCGGTATGTTCGGCTTGGACCAAGATGGCTTTGTTACCTCTAACTCCGGTGCGCGGCTGCAAGGTTTTACCGCTAATGAGACGGGTACTCTAAATGGCGTGATCAGCGATATCGTTATTCAGAGAGGCAACTTGTCACCTAATCAGACCACTCAGGTTGAGACGGATGTGAACCTGAATGCAGAGTCGGAAGTGCTGGCAAATTTTGGCACAACAATTGATTCTCTTGGTCAACAGATTGGTCAGGCCCAGGCTGGTGTTGAGGTGGACATTCCATCGGTGGTTAATACTCTAGCGGTACCCACACCGGGCGATTTTAGTAACGCCACATCGGCGACGTTTGATGTCACCTTGGACGGAGCCAGTGCTAACAACGGCGGGCCTGTCACCGTGACTCTGGATACGGATATTCAGGACCTTGATGATCTGATCAATGATATCCGCGACGACTTACGAGCCGCCAATATCGGTGTTGACGTGCGTGAGGACCCTGATAATGTCGGTCAGTTGCAGTTCTACGCCACCACCGCAGGCGAGGCGTCGAACATTACGATTGACAACTTCAGCGGCAATACAATAGATCTCGCGGCTACACTAAATCTTGCTAGCGGTGTCAGTACCCCGGGCATTGCTGCTGTAGACAACGCCTACTTGAGCCAGTCGATTGATATTGTCGATGCTAGCGGCCGGGAGGTTGTGACCAATACGGTCACGACTCTGGATGGTGAAACCGCTGCGCAGATAGTGGCTCGCTTCAATAACATTCCAGGGGTCAGTGCTAGCGCCTCAACTTCAGCGACCTTAACGGCGGCGGATTATGTCAACAACTCCGGCGCTATGGCGTTGACGATTAACAGTGTTGAATTTACCTCAGCGTCGCTAGCCGACCTAGCAGACGATATTAATGCGTCTGACTCCCTCGGTGGCATCTCTGCTGAACTTGATGTTGACACCGGTGATCTGAATATCACGAACTCCCTGGGTACCGACCTGCGCTTCTCGATTAGCAGCCTTGATGCATTAGATTCTTTCTCTGTCCAGGGCCCTACCGGGGCGTCGGTTGAGTTGGATATCGGTGGCGACATTGCAGCGGCAGTGGGTGGTAGTCTGAACTTGATACTGGCAGAGGGCGTCACACTGGCTAGCCCGAATCCAGCACAAACAGGATTGTTTGGCAGTATTACGGAGGCCGATTTTGCGCCCTCCACCGTCAACTCATTCAATCCTGTCGATCAGGACACGTATAACTCGGCCACGTCGGTCACCCTGTTTGACAGCTTGGGTAATCC
>JBLHRT010000037.1:0-14567 GCA_047626255.1 Candidatus Azotimanducaceae bacterium | reverse complement strand
TTTCTCTGCGTCACTGAATAAATCGCACTGGTCAAACTCAAATGCTCGCGCCATCTTCTCGGCACTGACGCCGCGCTTCACGGCGTTGTGTGATGTATGAGCTTGGCAGTAACGGCAGCCTGCTGCGTTGCTGCTGACATAGGCGACCATTTGCTTCAAGCCGGGATCTACTTCACCACTGTTGAGTACTGTGCCTGCCAAGGCCATAAAGTGTTGTAGCAGTTCTGGCCAATGCGCCATCGCAAAAAAGCTGGTGGGCACAAAGCCCATGCTAGCCTCTACGGCTTGGAAAATGGGTTCGAACTGGCTCAACTGGTCACGGGCTAATGGTTGGATATGGGGCATATCACGTTGTCCTTCCGGCAAATGGATGAGTGGCTGGCGCTTGTTTACGGGTGCGATTATTCGTGCTGGTCAAGCTCTTGTTAGGTATCCATTAAGTGGCAGGAGATCAGATGTTCAGCATTCGACATGGGGGCTGCTAATTGGGGAATGTCGCTTTTGCACCGATCCATCACCTGCGGGCAACGTGGGTGAAATGTGCAGCCCGAGGGTGGCGCAATAGGCGAGGGCACATCACCGGCGAGCACCTGGCGGTTTAGTTGTCGATGGGGGTCAGGCACAGGAATGGCCGCAATCAGTGATTGGGTATAAGGATGCTGGGCATTTCTGTAAATTTCTTCACTGTTGCCCGTCTCGACTATTTTGCCTAGGTACATAATCGCAATGCGGTCGGAGATATGTTTTACCACCGCTAGATCGTGGGCAATGAATAGATAGGACAGGTTGAATTCTTTTTGTAGGTCAATCAACAGATTGAGAATCTGACTTTGGATAGACACGTCTAGTGCCGACACGGGCTCGTCACAGATAATCAATTTTGGGTTTAAGGCGATGGCGCGAGCGATACCAATGCGCTGGCGTTGACCGCCTGAAAACTCGAACGGATAGCGTGTTGCCGAGCGTGCCGGTAAGCCAACAATATCTAACAACTCGAGCACCCGACGCGATCGTGAGGCCCGGTCGCCAATACCTTGCACAATCAGCGGCTCTTCAATAATTTCACTCACCGTATGGCGCGAATTCAGTGACTCCATGGGATCTTGAAAAATCATCTGAATGTTCTGTCGATAGGGTTTCAGGGCTTTGGAGCCTAGATGCGAGATGTCCTCGCCACAAAACTCTATCTCCCCGGCTGTCGGCTCGTAGAGTCTAGCGATGCAACGCCCAAGGGTCGACTTGCCGCAACCAGATTCGCCCACCAGTCCCAACGTTTCCCCTGGAGCGATGTCCAGTGATATGCCATCAACGGCCTTGTTGAACTTGCTGGCCCGCAGTAACACGCCTTCCTTGACCGGGAAGTGCATTCTTAAGTCGCGTACTTTCAGAAGTGTGTCTGTCATAGTTCTTGCCAGCGCAGGCAGCTGACCTCGTGACTGGCAGAAACGGACTCAATGCCCGGTACTGTTTGGGTGCAAGCCGGTTGGCGGGCGGGGCAGCGATTCTCAAAGCGGCAACCGTCGGGTAAGTCGAGCAGTCCAGGCACCATACCCTCGATCACACTCAGGCGAGTCTTGGGCACGGTATCTAGGCGCGGAATCGAGGCGAGCAAACCCTGGGTGTAGGGATGGCTGGGGTGATCAAACAGGTCATAGACCGTGCCTTTCTCCGCGACCTTGCCGGCATACATAACCACGACATCATCGCAGGTCTCAGCGATGACACCTAGGTCATGGGTGATGAGGATGACGGACATACCCATATCAGCTTGGAGCTCTTTGATCAGCTCAAGTATCTGTGCCTGAATCGTTACGTCCAGCGCCGTTGTTGGCTCGTCAGCGATCAGCAAGGCGGGATTGCAGGCCAGAGCTATGGCGATCACCACACGCTGGCGCATGCCGCCTGACAGTTGGTGTGGGTACTCGGTCATACGAATATCTGGCGATGGAATGCCAACCCGATCAAGAATCCCAATGGCATCTTTGATGGCCTGCTGGGCGCTGATGGGTTTGTGCAGCAGTAACACCTCGGTGATTTGGCGACCGATTGTGTGTACGGGGTTCAAGGCTGTCATGGGTTCCTGAAAGACCATGCCGATCTCAGCGCCTCTTATTTTCTGCATCTCTGTGAGACTGAGCGTGCTGAGGTCTCGACCTTTAAAGGCAATAGCGCCTTCGACGATTTTCCCCATTGGCTGAGGCAACAGGCGCATAATCGACAGAGCGGTGACACTCTTGCCGCAGCCCGATTCACCAACGATGCCGAGAGTCTTGCCAGCGATGGCGCTGAAACTCACGTCATCAACAGCGCGTACGACACCTTCGTCGGTGTCGAACTCGGTGGCTAGGTGCTGTACGTCAAGCAGTACCTCAGATTGTGCGTCTAACGATACCTTAGACATGTTTGGTGACTGCTGCGGTTAGAATGATCATTTGAACTGATCAAACACTTTAATGTCAGGCTCAAAGCCGGTGTCGGCTTCCTGTGCTGCCTGGGTTTCCTTGCGCATCGCCTCATCGATCCAGTGGATGTGATATTGGGTCGCAGAACCGGAATGCTTTTGATTAAAAAACTCAGGGTAACGCAACCAACGCCAGTGGCCCAGGCGATAGAATGGCTGATAAAAGCCCGGCACAAAGGACGCGTGTTCATGGTGCATCGCAGTCATGGTATGCGCGAGTTCAATCATTTCCTGCTTGTCGTCGGATGCGCGGTAGCGATTGATAAGCTGGTCAAACTCATTGCTCGCCAGCGCCTCAAGGTTGTTGGTCTGGGTCTTCAATTTGCGCTCGGGATTGATACTGCCGTCCTCAAGGAAGGCAATGTCATAGGCATTATCAGAGTGATAGATTTCCCAAAAGCGTGGGTACAACTCCAATGATACGCCGAAGGCTGAAAAGTGAATGTCATGTTGTTTTTCCTGCACCTTCTTCCAGCCGGCTGTGCCGTCGAGTACTTCAACCCGCAATTCTAGGCCTGCCTTGAGGGCTTCCTCCTTGAGAATGGTCAAGACATCTTTCAGGGACTCATAGCCGGATGAGAGGGTGAAAGCCAGTTTTTGTCCCTTGTCATTGATTAAAATACCATCGGCGTCTCGCTCAACAAAGCCCGCTTTTTTAAATGCCGCCAGAGCCATATCGATATCATATTCTCGGGCCTTCAACGTGGGGTGGCTGAACTCACCATAGCCGTCGCTTGAGGTCTGCATGCGGTGATAGTCACCGCGGAAGAATTTGTCGATCACCAGTTGCCAATTGATGGCGTGATTGATGCCGACGCGAACATCCTGGTTATCAAGTAATGGCTGAGAGGTGTTGATCCATAAACCATAGGTGGGCCTGGGTCGTTGGTTGTAAAACACGGACTTCTGGATGTAACCACGGGTCACATCCGTATCCGTATTCGGCAATTTGTCGTACCAGTACTCTGCCAGATTCAAGCCGAATTGATCGATATCACCTTTCTTGAAAGCTTCAAAGACTTTGGATGAATCGCGCATAACCGTAAGCTGCACTCGGTCTATGTTGTAACGATTTTTCCAGAATTTGTTGTCCTTGGCCCACCAGTCTTGCTGGCGCGTGAGGGTGATGGATGTGCCTTTCTTGATATCCTTGTCCTTGATGATGTAAGCCCCGGTGGTGGGCTGAAAGCGCCACTGGTAGCGCTCAACGAAGTCATCACCAAGTTCGCGATAGAAATGCGCAGGGATAGGGATATTTTCCAGTACGCGTTTCGCCAGATCTGGTTTGGCTTCAGGTACCGTGATAGAAAAGGTTAAATCGTCAAAGCGGGTAATATTAGTGAAACTATTTGTATACTCATTCTTGTACCAGGGCGCAACGATATAGTCTGACTGGTACATGAAGAACATGAACAGGAAATCCTCAGTGGTGACGGCCTCACCATCTGACCAACGAGCGTTGGGGTTGAGCTTGATAAACACCGTTTTGGTCACGGGATCGACAGCCCAGCTACTCGCCAGCCCGGGGTAGTATTCAAACTTATCTGGGTGCCTGTGGGCCAGGTTCATGGCGACGTTATCAAGTATCCAGGGGCGAAAAGAGCCGTTTGAGTCTGGCCCCACGAGACGCAGAGTGCGCGGGAAATCCCCAAGCCGGCTGTACTCTGTGCCACCTTTGATGGCATCCTCAGAGCCGATTTCTGGTAGGTCCATGCCATCTTCCCAGTTCAGCCCCTCTGGCAGGTCCGCGAGGGTCTTGAAGGTAAAGAAGTCGGGGTTGGCTGCATAATAATCCTGAACCTCTTGAGTATTGTCAGGTCCTTGGACTACAGCTTCGTTGGCATCAGGCTCGCCGCTATCACAACCGCCGAGTAGGCCTCCCAGTAGAAGGATGGCCAACAGGTGTTTGTAAGATGGTAGATGCATATAGAGCCTCTTGATTGTCCATACGACGGACAATGACTATTTATAAACAGTGAATTTTTTCGGATCGAAAGATTCCCGAATCGCTTCGCCGATGAACGTAACCAGCGTTAACAGCGCCACCAGCGTCAGAAAAGCCGAGGTGACAATCCAGGGTGCCGTGCGCAGGTTGGCGGTACCCTGTTTCAGTAGTTCGCCCAAACTCGGTGTCGGCACAGGTAGGCCAAAACCTAGAAAATCTAGTGCGGTGATTAATGTGATCGCCGAGACGATGGTAAATGGCATAAAGGTCACCAACGTCGACATGACGTTGGGCAATATGTGGTTAAAGATAATGCGGCTGTCGCTGGCGCCAATAACCCGCGCGGCGGCAATGTAGTCTCTAGACTTTTCCTTGTAGGTTTCGGTGCGCATGTAATAGGTCATACCTGGCCATGAGAACAATACGAGGACCAGCAATAAAATAGCGATGCGAACAGGAATGGAGAAGGTGGCTGGAATAATTGAAAAGACAATGATGACGGTGTAGAGAAACGGTACATTTGACCAGACCTCGATCAGGCGCTGGAATATCAGATCGAAAGCCCCGCCAAAGTAGCCCATGGCGCAGCCAATAGAGATGCCAATGCCATAAACGCAGACCATAAAGGCCAAGGCAAACAATAAGGCGGTACGGGTACCGTAAAACAGGCGCGCCAGAATATCGCGGCTGGTGGTATCTGTGCCCAGATAATGCTGCAGGCTCATGGACGGCGGCTCGGGCTTGTATATGCCGCTGGGCGCATGGTTTTCAAAAGCGCTGTAAGGGATGAGTGGCATGATGACAAAGTCGTCGCTGCTGCCACCATTGCCGGGGGTCTCTGCGAAGACAGCCTGCAATTGCCGATAGTTAGTCTCGTAGCCATATTCAAGGCCGAAATCTGTGCCCGGATGAAAGTCTGAATAGGTTGGGAAGTACCAGGTGTGCTCGTAGCTAACCATCAACGCACGATTATTTACCAGCAACTCGCCGATACCTGACAACAACATCAGACCCACCAACAGCAGGAAGCTGTAGTAGCCACGCTTGATCTCGCGGAAGCGCTTGAGCTTTTTGCGGGTTTGAGGGTTGAGTTGGAACATTAATAATTGACCATTACTGGAAACGGATTCTTGGATCGACCAGTGCTACCAGAAAATCTGAGAGGACATTGCCGATCAAGAGTAGGAAGCTGCTGAGTAGCACCACGCCCATCACCACCGGATAATCTCGGTCGAGCACGGCATTGAGGCCTAGCAAACCAAAGCCGTTGATGTCGAACACGGTTTCTACCAGAAATGAGCCAGATACTAGCAAGGTGATGTTCTGACCAAAGGTCGTCGCGATGGGTATCAGAGAATTGCGCATGGCATGTTTCGTCACAGCCTGTCGGAAAGACACACCCTTGGCTATCGCCGTGCGGATGTAGTCTGACGCGAGATTGTCCAGCAAGTGATTTTTCAATAGCATGGTGGTGAAGGCAAAGGCGCCCACCAGATAGCACACTAACGGCAATATGGAATGGTGAATCACGTCGAGGGTTTTGTCGAGTGCGCCCATCTCATCGAAGCGCATACTGACGAATCCACCCATAGGGAACCATTCAAGACGCACTGAAAAATACAGCAGCAGTAGCGCGCCAAGCACATAGCCCGGCACAGCATAGCCAACAAAAATAAGTATAGAGCTGATGTTATCGACGGCGGTACGATGTTTGATGGCTTTGAGCATGCCCAAGGGAATACACACGGCGTAGGTGATAATGAGCGTTATCAAGCCGTAGTACAACGACACGGGAAAGCGGTCTTGAATGACATCCCAGACGGGTTCGTTATATCGGTAGGAGGAACCCAGATCGCCAGTGGCGACTTTGGTCGCCCAATCGACGTAGCTTTCAAGTACGGGCTTATCGAACCCATAATATTCTTTGAGTTTTGTTAGTTGCGCTTCAGACATCGCCATACCCTGACCCGCAGCCTGACTTGTGCCGCCCGCATCCATCTGTTGCGACTCCATAATGGCGCGCTCTAGCGGTCCACCGGGCACCAGACGCGTTATCGCAAACACAATAATGGTGACGCCAATCAGGGTGGGGATAATGAGCAGTAGTCTACGGATAAAGTAATCACGCATATGACGCTTTGGGACTTCCTTGGCGATAGAACGAGATTTGTGATCTCTTATAAATAACAAAGCCGCCCTGATTAGACGACCCACGTTGCGCTGCACGACATTGTTGATTCGTGGATGTTGCCACAAAGCCGGAGCGGGTTAAAGATGAATTCGTCTCAAGTCTTATTCCGGCGGCTGAAAGCTTGCTGGCCCTTGTCATACGTACCGTTAAGGAATATTCACATCGTGGCAGCGACAGTTCTAGCGACCGGGCTAACTAATGGGTTAATGTTTGACCGGTCCCGGATAATCAACTCAAGCCAATACAGCAAGCTAAGACGATAAGAGGTGTAAAGGCTCGTGAATGAAGACATACAACAGTTTCAAGAGAGGGTGAACATGGACAAATATGCAGATACCGCTGTAGAGATGGTCATGAGTTATGCGCCGCAGTTGGCGCTGGCGTTACTTACCCTGCTAATCGGCTTGTGGGTGATCAGCGCAGTGATCAAGGGCGCTAATAAAGCGTTTGCTCATGCTGGCATGGAGCCAACCCTACAGAAATTCCTCCAAAGCCTGATGAATGTTGGGCTTAAAGCGCTGCTCATTATCAGTGTGGCGTCGATGGTCGGCATAGAAACGACATCCTTTATAGCCGTGCTGGGTGCTGCTGGCCTCGCCATTGGTCTCGCTTTGCAGGGCAGTCTGGCTAACTTTGCTGGTGGTGTGCTGATTCTGATATTGCGCCCCTTTAAAGTCGGTGATTTTATCGACAGTTCAGGCGGCATGGGTACGGTGCGTGAGATTGGTATTTTTCATACCGTTATGACCACGGGTGATAACAAAACGATCATCATTCCAAACGGCCCTATCTCCAACAGTGCTATCACTAATTTCTCGACCCAGGCGACTCGGCGGGTAGATCTCGTGTTTGGTATCGGCTACGACGACGATCTGCGCAAGGCCAAAGAGATACTGGCTGGCTTGATTGATGCGGATGAGCGAATTCACAAGGATCCAGCACCGATGATTGTGATCTCGGCGCTGGGTGAAAGCTCTGTGGATATTACAACTCGCTCGTGGGTTGATGCCGCCAACTATTGGCCGGTGTTCTTCGCGTTGACAGAAAATACCAAGCTGGCGTTCGATGCGGCAGGTATTAGCATTCCTTATCCGCAGAGTGATGTGCATATCTATCAGGCCAAAGGATAAATGCCAATGAGCGTGTTGAGTGTGCTTGCTGAGATCGCCGCTCTCTTGGGTAGCTACTCTGCAAGGCAGCGATAGAGGGCGTTGATCAACAATGTCGCGCGGGGCGTGGCATTGGCATCAGCCTGCATCTGGTTCATGGCATAGCCCATGGCCAGATGTTTAGCAGGGTCGGCAAAGCCGATAGAGCCGCCCGCGCCGGTATGGCCAAACGATGCAGGGTTAGGGCCGAACTCCGCGCCGGTATTGAGCATGAAGCCCCGGGCTCGGCGCATGGGTTTGTCCAGTACTAGGTCAATCTGCTCGCCGACCTCCTCACAGAGTGCATCCGCCAAGCCTGTCTCGCTGATGATGCGCGTGCCCTTAAGTTCACCTCCGTTCGCCAGGGCTGCGTACACGGTGGCGATGCCTCTGGCATTCGACTGGCCATTGGCGCCGGCAATTTCTGCACTGCGCCATGGGGCACCGCTGACATCCTTGTAAGGACTAATAGATGGATTTTGCTGTGCAATAGCAAACAAGGCGGGTTTGACGGGTTGGGGCCCTGGCGTGGGTTGCTTACGCGCCCGATTTGGGCCGACCATGGTTGCGCAACGAGGGTGTTGTTCAGCGGGCAGCCCGATAAAGAAGTCTGCGCCCAGAGGGCCTGCGACGCGGGCCTGAAAGTATTCGCCGAGGGATTGTCCCGTAATGCGGCGAATCAATTCTCCAGGAAAATAGCCCCACGTGATGGCGTGATAGCCTGCACCAGTGCCCAAGGGCCAGAGGGGACGTTGGGCGGCTAGCAGGTTAACCATCTTCTGCCAGTCATAGAGATCGGTTGTGGTGAGTTTGGTTTCAACGCCGCATAGCCCAGCTTGATGAGACACTAGTTGGGCCACGGTGACCGATTGCTTGCCTGCGGCGCCAAATTCCGGCCAGTAGGTGCAGACTTTCTCGTTGTAGTCGATCTTGCCTTCATCGGCGAGTATCGCCAGCGCCAGAGATCCCATACCCTTGGTGGTTGAATATACATTGACTAGGGTGTCTGCAGTCCATTCTTTCGCGCCGTCCGGAGCGCAGTGGCCACCCCACAGATCTACCACTTTCGCACCCTTGTAGTAGGCACAGACGCTGCCGCCCACCTCAATATCGTCCCAGAAGGCTTTGAATATATCGCGAACGGGCTCGAAGCCGCTGCTTACCTCACCATGAATCATCATTGTCATCTGTCAGTATCTCTAGGTTTCACTAGGGGATGATCCCTGAAATGTGCTGGATTTGCCAGTCGCGCGTGTTGAGCGGCTTGAGTTAACTGTCCAAACCAGTCGGGTAAGGGGCGCTCGCCACATTGAGCGGCCAGTTGGTTAAAGTAAGGTGTCTGCTTGTCTGCAAGTTTGTGCCAGTGGCGGGTCTCGACGCCTGCGGCGCGTAGGGATTGTGTTTGACTGTTGATAGCGCGCGCCATGGTCGCTTTATCCGGAAGGTCGAACTGGCGCGCGAGCAGTCGGGAAAACCAGCGTGCTTGTATCTCAAACAAGGGAAATGGCACGATCAGGTACGGTAGTCCAATAAAGGCCAGGTTAGGGTGCGCCGGTGATAGCAAATCTTGATACAACGGGTGCACCCAATTATCGGATACAGTGACGATATCCTTGTCCAAAAAAGGAAATTGGTAGTCGTAACCGGTGCAGAACATAAAGCTATCGATAGCATCCAGAGCAGGCTCGTCCTTGAAAATGAGCCTGCCCTGGTGGTCAAAGCCTATTGGGTCTCCGTGGGTATAGACGTGACTCGCGCCTGATGTGAAAGACGGTTTGCGGTGCTGTGTCGGTGGTGCGCTGGCTCCAGGTTGGCTACTGTCACGCAGTGCATGACCACACCAGTGGACCTCCCGAGCAACGCGCAAGATCTCTCGAGAAATATCCGCGCCAGACGCTGCAGCACCCCATAACACGACTTTTTTATCGGTGAAGGGTTGTGGGTCTCGGTAGTTATGGCTGTGTAGCGTGTCGCCCTGGAAATTCTCGATACCGGGGAGTCGCGGTAGCCGGGGTACTGAATAGTGGCCGTTACAAATGACCACCGCATCGAATGTCGCCGCGATGATTGCCTTGCCGGTGTTAGCGCCTGTTGAGCATACCTGCCACTTATGCCCAACAGGTGTTACCCGAGTGACTGTGTGAGATAGTTTGAGGCAGGGCTGTAGTTTGTGATCGCGACAGAAATTTTCGAGATAGATCAAGACGAGGCTGCGATGGGGAAATCTGTGCCAGTCATCTTCGCCGCCACCCCGGGCATCAAAAGGGTAATCCAAAAATGCCATCAGATCGCTTGGCAGGTTGGTTCGCAATGAGTCATACATCGATGAATATACGGGTTGGCTGGGCGCCCGGCCGCTCAGATCGTCGTCGGTCCGTGGGTTGTAGACCCAGACACCACCAACACGATCAGCTTGTTCATACACCGTTGGCGTGTGTCCGGCGCGCAATAGTTCACGTGCAGTCACTAGGCCCGCCGCGCCAGCGCCGATGACAGCAACCTGTGCCCCCGTCATGATTTATGGGTGTCGATGGCAAGCAATGAGGGCCTCCAGGGTTGTTCGAACAGTTCGGTCGAGCAATATACCACAGGTGCTTTACCACACGGTTCAGCACAAGCCTTTTGCCACAAGCCTTTCTCCGTAAGCTGAGCAGGGATATGAATCAGGCTGGGTCGTGTATCATGGGAATCTAGAAAAACGGAGTGTCACGTGTTTACAGTCACATTGAATCACATTCGGCGATTATCCGATTCAACCATCGAGTTGCAGTTTCAGCGGGACGATGATGCGGGGTTGAGTTTTCTGCCGGGTCAGTTTTATCGCTTTGTGTTTTGTGATGAGGCAGGCGATTTTGAGCGAAGTTACAGCTTGTGTAACCTGTTGCAACAAGAAACTCAGGCCGGGTGCTTGCGGCTGGTGATATCTGAGGTTGATGGTGGTCGCGCAACGTTGTTGTTGTTTAATGCAGCGCTGGGATTAACCGCGCGTGTTACAGGGCCCTATGGTCGCCTCGTTCTGCCTGATGTCTTGCCCCAACGATTGTTTTTGGTGGCGACCAGTGTCGGTATTGCACCCTATCTGCCGATGCTGGAAGTATTAGCGGAGCCATTATCGCGAGGTGAGCTACAAGTGCACTTTATGTTTGGTGTACGTGACCCCAGCGAGTTCCTCTATGCGTCGTTGTTGATGGGGTATGCAGAAAAGTACCCGGACTTTCATCTGGCCATTTGTTATTCAAGGCAGATGCCCGCAACACCAGCCAGTCATGACCATTCGGGTTATGTGCAGCAGTATTTGCCAAAGCCGGACGCGTCGACAGATCTTTATCTGTTATGCGGTAACCCCGCTATGGTTGATGAATGTTTCGCGCAGCTTAAAGCGGGAGACATCGGCAGTCGGCAGATTTTGCGAGAAAAGTATGTGTTTGCCAAGCGCCCTAAAGTCGCATCGAGTCGTGTTTTGAGTAGCGACTCAAGTGGTGGGTTAAACGATGGCCCGTCTGCTGAGCAGAAGCACTTGATTGCAGAGAAAATGCGCAAATATCAAAAAGACTAATCAGTCAGGCTGACAGGCCCAGTGCCAAGGCTCATAGATAATGCCAGCGGCGTTGTTGCGTGGATAAGACATAAAAAACCTAAACTGCGAAGCATTGGCTTGCAGCCATGCAAACGCGCCGGTGGTCTCGAAAATCTCTTCTAACGTCTCGCTATCGGGGCAGGTTATATCTAACGCACGCCCAGTGTGGTGCTCACTAAAGCCCGGTATGGCGCTGACACGGAATATACTGTCCAATGTTTGCCCCGTCAGGGCTTTACGTCGCACCAATTGACACTGATAGTCCACTGATCGAAACGCCGATACGAGTTGTAGTTCGATGCCATCTTGCTTTGCGGCGGCTTGCATTGCGCGCCAGCACGACAGCGTTTCTGTTGTCATGTATTGTTCGCGATCGAAGATATCAAGTCCGGCAGATACTAGGTCTATGGCTTCTGCTTGCCAGGGAAGACGGCAGGCCAAGCGTAGCGCTGGGCCGCTTCCCAGTTCCGTCAGCAGGGCGTCTACCAATGCGGTGAGATCGCGGATCATAGTGTCAGGATACCTGCCAGGAGGCTGGTGAGAAATGCGGTGAGAAATAAAACAATGTACGCCAGGCCAAGACCCAGAAACTTGATGCCCGTCAGCCAATAGCCCTGGCCATAGACTTTCTTGAGGCTTAGGTACATATACAAGGGCATCCAGCAGAGCATTGCTATGGGTAGGAAGTTGCTGCCAAACAGGGCCTCGACAGGTTTTAGGGCATTTTCTACGAGCAGTATCAAATAGACAAAGCAGTGGTTGTGCACCGCCAGGATTAAATGTTCCGTGTAGTAGCGCCGGCTGCCGATATAGGCCATTTTTAGTGCCATGGCGAAGAATGGTAGCAACACTAACAACACCGGTGGCGCGATATCAATGGCGATGCTGATGAGGCTCCGCGGATCTTCAATACCCATAGTCGCCGCTTTGGTTAGCTGGCTTTTGAGGCGCTCGCTGATTTGTTGGTTTTGCTTGTCAGTCAGCCTCTCGAAGTGAATATCGGTAGTTCCTTCGGCAATAGCGGCTTGGGCTTGCTTGAGCTTGGATTGCTGACGGGTGAGGCCCTCGCTACGATCTTCGTTCTGTTCGTCATTCGGCCACTCGAGTTGAATGTTGACCGTCGGCTTACCAGTCACCTGCTCCGCCGTCGTTGGGTCTTGTTCCACGTCCGATTGTTGGCCTTGGGTTACCGCATTATCGCCAATGATTTCCAGTGCTAACGGTTCTGACAACATGTTTTGCACAGACAGAAATAGGAAAAACAACAGACTGGCGATGAAATAGAGTCGCAGAGGCTGGATATAACGTGCCCTCCGACCGGCAAAATATTCGCGGGTCAAAAATCCGGGCTTGAATAGCAAAGCGAACAAGGTGCGGGCGGTGCGAGAGTCGAAGCTGAAAATATTCTCGAACGCTTCGGCCACGAGTGACAAAAAGAATCGATCCATACCTTGCTGGCTTTGTCCGCACTTGGCACAGAATTTCCCATGCAACGGTGTTTGGCAATTGGGGCACAAAGCGGTGATGTGAGCTATTTCGCTCTGGGCTGTTGTTTCGCTCAGGGCTGCTGCACCCAGTGTATTTTCTGGGCCAGTCTGTTGATATCCTCGGTCCTCGGTGCTGAATTTTGTATCCATGGAGCACTCTCCCATTTTTAGGACAACTCGTCAGCACGGATTGTACCGGAGATCTGGATCTTTTATGGCAAGTTGGCCAGTGCGGTCTGTCTGAAGCAGCCGATTTAACAAATCATGATAGAAACAAAGCCTTGTAAATACAACGTTTTAGAGGTTTGCCGCCGGCGCGCGCACCACGGCGATAGGCAGGCAGCCTGACTCAACCTTGGCAGCCAACAAGGCGTTGCACAGCGCGGTGGCCGCACTGAAGCTACGGAAGGTGCCCGCCTGTATGCGATGTGCTGCAACTGACGTTTGTTGAGCGGTTGACAGGCTCTGTGATGATTCAATAAAGGGTCGCAGGTCGACGAATAGATTGGGGTGTTCATTCATTATATTTTGCCAGAAATCGACTGCCCGTGATCGCGAACTAAACATACCTAATTGAATGCGATACTCCTGACGCTCTATGCGAGGCAAATGGTCGATGGCATGCGCCTCGTCTTGCCCATCAAGGGGACTTAGACGCCATTGGTTCGGCAAACGCAAATTCCATTCGACAATGTCTCGAATGCCGAGACCGGCGTCCGTCAGACCCTCGTCGCTGTGTCCAGTGCCTGTCAATTGAGAGCCTGCTAGTTGAGATCCAGTAAGTTGAGCGTCGGCGAGCAGGGGGTATGCCGTGAGACCGATTTCTGCAAGCCGCACGCTAGCACGGCTGAAACCAGACAGCTCTGCTGCCCGTAACCAGCGGATCGCCGCCTGCTCATCGGCGGCCGTACCGATGCCTGCAGCCAGCATATCGGCAAGGTGATATTCGGCAGGTGCATATCCGGCGTTGGCGGCTTGCCGATACCAGTGCAGTGCCAGAGGCAGATCAACCGGCGTACCTTCGCCAAAGCGATGCATCAACGCGAAAATCGTCTGCGCCCTACTATCGCCGGCCTTGGCCAGTTCGCTAAAACCTGCCAGCGCGGATGGGTAATCCCGGTGCTGGTAAGCGGCGATGGCGGTATCGATTTTTGGCGGGCGTTCTGCCCAAGCGGTCAATGCTATCAACCACAGGGTCATCAGGAACAGGAGGGTACGCATAGCGCCAGTGTAAGCTTTCCTGCCGGGTGCGGCTAGAACGCGTGTGTCGACGTTTTGTACTGGCCTTGTCGAAAGTATCGTATTAGTGTTGCTTGCAGACAGATTTGGGTTTGGTGAGGTGTATGCAATTGAGGCAAGAGACGTCGTTAGCGGTATTGTCCGCGTTGGTCGCGGCCAATTTGAAGCAGTTAGGTCAACAGGTTGCCGTCGCGGAGTCATCAACGGGTGGGCTTATATCGGCTAGCTTACTCGCTGTGCCTGGTGCGTCGGTTTATTATGCGGGTGGTAGCGTGATTTATACGCTGGCTGCCCGCAGGCGCTTTCTGGCCCTTGATCGCCCGCGGTTGCAAGGTCTTGAGCCGCTCACAGAGCCGATGGTGATGGTGTTTGCCGATGCCGCGCGGGAAGCTTTGGATGCTCAATGGGGTATCGCCGAACTCGGTGCGGCAGGCCCAGCAGGTACGCCCTATGGCCATTCGCCAGGCATCAGCGTTATTGGCGTGAGTGGGCCAGTGAACCTGTCTGTTCGTGTGGAGA
>JBLHRT010000036.1:0-14813 GCA_047626255.1 Candidatus Azotimanducaceae bacterium | reverse complement strand
CTCAAGAGTGGCGTACGCCCCATCGAATCCAAGTGCAAAATGGAAAGCACTCCGGGTATGCATGGTGCACGTCGCGGTCGTCTCTCAGACTACGCCGTGCAGTTACGTGAAAAGCAGAAAGTACGTCGAATTTACGGCGTGTTGGAAAAGCAGTTCCGCGGCTATTACAAGCGTGCCGATCGTCAGAAAGGAGCGACAGGCGAGAACTTGCTGCGGATTTTGGAGCGTCGTCTCGATAATGTTGTTTACCGTATGGGTTTTGGATCAACACGCGCGGAATCGCGCCAGTTGGTCTCTCATAAAGCGATACTGGTTAACGGTCATTGCATCAACATCCCTTCGTATCAGGTGGAACCTGGTGATACGGTCGTGGTTCGTGAGAAATCACGTAATCAATTGCGAATTCAGGGTGCTTTAGCGCTCAATGCGAATCGCTCTCCCGTAGATTGGGTGCAGGTTAATGGCGACAAGATGGAAGGCATTTTCCGCGCCTTCCCAGAACGTGATGAACTGCCAGCAGAAATTAACGAAAGCCTTATTGTTGAGCTGTACTCCAAGTAATCACGCGATGTGCCGTGGTACCTAGCCAGCTATATGCATTAAGCAAATTCAGCGGATTTCGGTTCGCTGAGTCTTTATTAAGAACAGTTTTTTAAAGGTGTATTTATGCCCCATTCGTCATTAGAGTTTTTAACGCCTAAACATATACAGGTAGAGCAAACCAGTGACACTCGCGCAACCGTGACTCTGGAACCTCTGGAACGCGGTTTTGGCCACACGCTAGGTAACGCCCTGCGTCGCATCTTACTATCCTCAATGCCTGGCTGCGCTATTACTGAGGCAGAGATCGACGGTGTTCTGCACGAGTACAGTACGCTTGATGGTGTTCAGGAAGATGTGATCGAAATCCTGTTGAACCTTAAAGGTGTCGCCATTCGTTTGAATGCGACTGACGAAGCCGAGCTACGCATTGATAAGAAGGGCCCTGGCGTTGTGACTGCCAGTGATTTCATCGTCGGTCACGACGTAGAAATCACCAATCCTGATCACGTCATTGCAACGCTGAACGATACGGGTCACCTGAAGCTTTTAGCGAAGGTCGGGCGTGGCCGCGGTTACGAGCCAGCTGACGTGCGTATGGCGGATGAAGAAAGTGAGCGTATCATTGGTAGCTTGCTGTTAGATGCATCCTACAGCCCTGTTCGCCGAGTCGCCTACAAAGTAGACAGCGCCCGGGTAGAGCAGCGCACTGACCTCGACAAGTTGATTATTGATCTTGAGACTAACGGGACTATCGACCCGGAAGAAGCGATTCGACGTGCTGCCACGATCTTGCAGCAGCAGGTCACGGTATTCGTTGACCTTGAGAGTGAGAACGAGCCAGAAGTTATCGAGCATGAAGATGAGATTGATCCAATCTTGCTACGCCCGGTAGACGATCTAGAGTTAACAGTACGATCGGCCAATTGCTTGAAGGCTGAGAATATCTACTACATCGGCGACTTAATCCGACGTACAGAAGTAGAGCTGTTGAAGACCCCGAACTTGGGTAAAAAATCTTTGACAGAGATAAAGGATGTTCTGGCTTCAAGAGGCTTGTCACTTGGCATGCGTCTGGAGAACTGGCCACCATCCAGCCTACGTGGTGATGATCGCGTCTTAGGCTAAACAGCACTGGTTTGTGCACCTCGTCGATATGATGAAGAGCGCAAAGTTAATAGATTGATAGAGAAAGTTATTCGGGAAAGCTCATGCGCCATAGAAAGAGTGGTAGACAACTAAATAGAAATGCATCTCACCGTAAGGCGATGTTTAAGAATATGGCGATTTCGCTATTCGAACATGAAGTGATTAAGACAACCGTGCCTAAAGCCAAAGAGCTTAGACGCGTTGCCGAGCCAATGATCACCATGGCGAAAGTCGACTCTGTCGCGAACCGCCGTCTGATTATGTCACGTACCGGTAGCAAGGCAATGGTCGGTAAGCTGTTCACGGATATCGGTCCGCGGTATGCCGAGCGTCCAGGTGGATACACACGTATTCTGCGATGTGGTTTCCGTGCCGGTGATAAGGCGCCTATGGCGTATGTTGAACTGGTTGACCGTCCTATTCCTGATTTTGACGACGTCGAGGAAATCGACGACGACGCATAGGGCTTGGTTAGGATAGCGAGAATAAGAGAATAGTAGTGAAAAGACCGGGCATGCCCGGTTTTTTGCCGTCTGAATATCAGTGTGAACATAAATGTGAACAACCGTCTTAATGAGAAGGAGTTAAGTGGTCATGACCTATCAGTCTTTTGTCCCTACCGTGAGAACCTTGATGGGTCCCGGGCCCTCGGATGTCAATCCCCGTGTATTGACCGCCATGGCAAGGCCGACGATCGGCCATCTGGATCCTGAGTTCATTCGTTTGATGGACGAAATCAAGGGAATGTTGCAGTATGCATTCCAGACCAAGAATGAACTGACAATTCCCATCTCGGCACCCGGATCGGCCGGCATGGAGACCTGCTTTATTAATTTGATAGAGCCCGGCGATAAAGTCATCGTCTGTCAAAATGGAGTCTTCGGTGGGCGTATGACCGAAAACGTCAAACGCTCGGGTGGCGAGGCAGTGATTGTCGAGCAGGAGTGGGGGCGTGCTGTTGACCCCGAGAGGCTTGAGGACGCGCTGAAATTGCACCCGGATGCCAAGATCGTCGCGTTTGTTCACGCTGAGACCTCAACCGGGGTGCAGTCTGATGCACTGGCCTTATGCAAACTTGCGCAGGCTTATGACTGTCTTACCATTGTCGACTGTGTGACATCTCTGGCTGGTATTGAAGTCGCGCTCGACGCCTGGGGCGTTGATGCGGCTTATAGCGGCACACAGAAGTGCCTCTCTTGCGCGCCGGGTTTGTCACCGATCAGTATGAGCCAACGGGCTGTCGATGTTATCAAGGCACGCAAGACGCCTGTTGCTTCTTGGTTCCTCGATCTTAATCTGGTCATGGGTTACTGGGGTGAAGGGAAAACGCGTGCCTACCATCACACCGCGCCCGTCAACGCTTTGTACGGACTTCATGAAGCACTTGTGGTGTTGACGCAGGAAGGTCTGGCCACTAGCTGGGACCGGCATATGCGCAATCACAATGCATTGAAGGCTGGCCTTGAGGCGATGGGGCTGACATTTGTAGTGCCCGAGGCTGAGCGCTTGCCGCAGCTAAATCTGGTGAGTATTCCAGACGGAGTCGATGAAGCTAGCATCCGCAAGCAGTTGCTGTCCCAGTATGATCTGGAGATTGGAGCGGGGCTGGGTAGTTTGGCGGGTAAGGTCTGGCGCATCGGGTTGATGGGCTATGGTAGTAATCCGAAGAATGTGCTGCTCTGCGTTAACGCATTGGAAGCGGTGCTGTCCCAGTACAATGCGCACATCAATAAGGGTGTCGCGACGTCAGCCGTACAAGCAGCCTATAGCGCCTAGCCATAGTAAGCGTTCGCAAGCACGTATGGTTAAGCGTGTTTGGCGCGCGGCCTGAGCGGCTTGTGATGCGCTCCATGAGTGTTTCGTCATGGAGTGCATGCGGCCCCGATGTCTAAATGCTCGTCGCCTGCTTGTCAGCGGCCGATGTGTTGAGGTGTGGCAATAAGTCGCGCAAATACTCACCGGTAAACGAACCTGGACACTGTGCAACGTCCTCGGGTGTGCCGCTGGCAATAATCTGTCCGCCACCGGAACCACCCTCAGGACCGAGGTCGATGACCCAGTCGGCTGTCTTGACGACATCAAGATTGTGCTCGATGACGACGATGGTATTGCCGTGATCGCGCAACTTGACCAGCACGTCGAGCAATTGCCTGATGTCGTGAAAGTGTAGGCCGGTGGTCGGTTCATCGAGAATATACAAGGTCTGCCCCGTATCTCGCTTGGATAACTCCCGTGCTAGTTTCACGCGCTGCGCCTCACCGCCCGATAGCGTTGTCGCGCTTTGTCCGAGACGTATATAGCCTAGGCCAACATCCATCAGGGTCTGCAACCGGCGTTCAATCATGGGTACGGCACTGAAGAATTCGTGGGCGTCTTCCACCGTCAGGCTCAAGACCTCATGAATATTTTTGTGCTTGTAGAGTACTTCGAGTGTCTCGCGGTTATAGCGCTTGCCCTTGCATTCATCACAGGTGACGTACACGTCAGCCAGGAAATGCATTTCCACCTTGATCAGACCATCACCTTGACAGGCTTCACAGCGCCCACCCTTGACGTTGAAACTGAAGCGGCCCGGTTTATAACCTCGTGAGCGTGCCTCAGACGTCCCGGCAAACAGTTCGCGTATCGGTGTAAAGATGTTCGTATAGGTGGCTGGATTTGATCGCGGGGTTCTGCCAATAGGGCTCTGGTCGATATCGACGACTTTGTCCAGCTGGTCCATACCCTCGATGCTGACAAACGGCGCTGTCTGCCGAGTGGTGGCGCCATTGAGTGCTTTGGCCGCAAGAGGATACAGGGTGCCATTGATCAACGTTGATTTGCCTGAACCCGAGACGCCGGTGATGCAAGTCATCACGCCAAGAGGAATGAACAGATCGACATCTTGCAGGTTATGGCCACTGGCGCCTTTGAGAACCAACTGTCGCATCGGGTCAGTGCTGACGCGTTGCGATGGAATCGCTATTTCCATTTTGCCGGAAAGATACTGGCCGGTGATGGATGCTTCACTGGCAAGAATATCCTCTAAATTGCCTTGCGCGATGACCTGGCCACCATGTACACCAGCACCAGGACCAATATCGATAATATGATCGGCGGCACGAATGGCCTCTTCATCATGCTCAACAACGATCACGGTGTTGCCGATATCGCGCAGATGGTTGAGTGTATTCAACAACCGTTGATTGTCGCGCTGGTGTAGACCGATAGATGGCTCATCAAGAATGTACATGACACCCACTAGTCCTGCACCGATCTGGCTGGCCAGACGAATACGCTGCGCTTCTCCACCAGACAGGGTATCTGCCGAGCGCGACAGAGAAAGATAGTTGAGACCAACATCAATCAAAAAGGTCAGTCGGGCGCCAATTTCCTTCAAGATTTTATCGGCAATTTGTTGTCGCTGGCCCTCGAGTTGCAAGCTGGCAAAGTAGGCGGCGGCCTCGGCAATCGACCATAGCGTAATCTCAGATAGTGAGCGACCGTCGATTGTGACTGACCGGGCATCGGAATTCAGGCGTGCGCCATGACACATGGGGCACTGCTGGGTACTGAGAAACTTCGCGAGGCTTTCGCGCACTACCGCTGACTCAGTATCTTTGAAGCGGCGTTCCATATTCGGGATGATGCCCTCGAAAGCGTGGGCGCGGGTGTAGGCATCGCCCTTGTCGTTAACATAACGAAACTGGATCAGTTCTGCCTCGTTACCGTACAAAACCGTTTTTTGATGGGCCTCATCTAGCTCGCCGAAGGGTGTGGTCAAGTCGAAGTCAAAGTGGGCGGCGATGGAGCTGAGCATTTGGTAGTAGTAAA
Source organism: Candidatus Azotimanducaceae bacterium (assembly GCA_047626255.1). Classification (GTDB taxonomy): domain Bacteria; phylum Pseudomonadota; class Gammaproteobacteria; order Pseudomonadales; family Azotimanducaceae; genus UBA4582. The sequence goes on along the minus strand of JBLHRT010000036.1, from coordinate 9,311 downwards.
TGTTACGTCGGTCCCAGCCGTGAATGGCCCCTTCGGCCAGTGACAGCTCCTTGTCATGCACAATCTGCTCGACATTGAAAAACTGCTTGATGCCGATACCATCACAACTGGGGCAAGCCCCCGCGGGATTGTTGAAAGAGAACAAGCGCGGCTCGAGCTCTGTGATCGAATGGCCACACTCTGGACAGGCAAAGCGCGCCGAGAACACCATGTCAGGCTGGTCGCCATCCAGAAAAGCGATCGCAGCCAAACCTTCTGAAAGATTCACCGCTGTTTCAAATGAATCTGCTAGGCGCGTTTTCAAGTCCTCTCGAGCGCGAAACCGGTCAACAACCACCTCGATGGTGTGTTGTTTGTTTTTATCCAGATCGGGGAGATCATCAAGATCGCAGACAATGCCATCGACGCGAGCACGCACGAATCCCTGAGACCGTAATTGACTAAACAAGTGCAGGTGTTCACCTTTGCGGGCCTTGATCACTGGCGCGAGCAGTAACAGGCCTGTGCCCTCGGGAATGGCCAGCACCTGATCCACCATCTGGCTGATGGTTTGTGCCTCTAAGCGAATGCCATGCTGGGGACAGTGAGGCTCACCTACCCGGGCGAATAAGAGCCGTAGATAGTCATAGATTTCGGTAATGGTGCCGACGGTTGAACGTGGGTTGTGATTCGTCGATTTTTGTTCAATGGAGATAGCGGGCGATAAACCATCGATATGGTCGACGTCAGGTTTTTCCATAAGCGACAAGAACTGGCGAGCATAGGCTGACAACGACTCCACGTAACGTCGTTGTCCTTCGGCATAAAGTGTGTCGAACGCCAAGGAAGATTTACCAGATCCTGACAGACCAGTGATAATCACCAGCTTGTTTCTAGGGATGTCGATGTCGATATTGGCCAGATTATGGGTTCTGGCGCCACGGACTGAAATAGTATCCATGAAAAAATCACGCTCGAAAATGAGTAGGAATAAGACGAATAGCCTTACAGGAATTACGAGATCATGGGGGCAAGCGATCACATGAAGCAAGTGTAAGTGTCGCCTAGATTTTGCTATCATCCGCGGCGATTGAATTGTCCTATGTTTGATACACCTACCGCAACCACTGTGGCGCTTTCGCCCTAGATTCCACCCGATTTATGCTCAATCTCCTATAAATTCGTAGGAAGTGCGGGCAACCATGCTCACGTAGCTGCGCCTCGGCGATATATCGTCACTGTTGTGCGTTAATGTCTGGGCACGCAGGGTTTGGTTTATGGTCGGTTTGAGACGCAAGCATTCGGCTAACCTGGCGAGTAGGGCATTTCATTTGGACCACTAATAGGATGTCAGTGCCAATGCGGTCGCAGACGCGTTATTATCTCTCGACGGCGCGCTGGCAGATTGAGATCGTTATGAATGGTTGGTAACGACGTGTTGGTCATTGATAGACCGTAACGAATTAAATATAGAAAAGACGCGACGATAAGGAGAAATGCATGGCACGGGGAATCAATAAAGTCATCTTGGTAGGTAACCTGGGTAATGATCCAGAAACACGCAGCATGCCTAACGGAGGTAGCGTCGCTAATATCAGTATCGCGACGAGTGAGTCCTGGAAGGACAAAAATACGGGGCAACAGCAGGAACGTACAGAATGGCATCGCGTGGTGTTTTTTGGTCGCCTGGCCGAGATTGTCGCTCAATACCTGAAGAAAGGTTCCAGTGTCTACGTTGAAGGCTCCTTGCGTACTAACCAATGGGAGAAAGATGGTCAAAAACATTACTCGACAGAAGTTATAGCCAACGAGATGCAGATGCTGGGTGGTCGTGGCGATGGTGGCAACATGGGCGGCGGTGGTGGCAACTACGGCGGCGGTGGCAACAACAATAGTAACGACAATCATAGTCAGGACCAAGGCAATGGCGGTGGCTACGGTGGTGGCAACGCTGGTGGCAACAACAATAACGGCGGCAACAGCGGCGGGGGTGAGAGCAACTCAGGCGGCGGTAATAGTTATCCAGCGCCACCAAAAGATGACTTCAACGATGACATTCCGTTTTAAGGATGTCGTTGTAGGCCTATACTTGTAGGCAGTGCTAGCTAGGGTCTACACGAGTAAAGCGATGAGTAACGCGCCTAGCACCAAGCGATAGATGACGAACGGTAGAAAGCCCAGGCGGGTGATATAGTTTAGGAACAGGCGAATACAGGCGTAAGCGCTGATTGCGGACAAGCCGCAGCCGATGGCGAGTGTCATCCAGTCGACAGTGGTTTGACTGGTGACAAGGTCGATGGTCTTCAATGTAGCGGCGCCGCCGATCGCTGGGATGGACAACAAGAAGGAGATGCGGGAGGCGCTCTGTCGATCAAAGCCGAATAACAAGGCGGCGGTCATGGTCACCCCCGAACGTGAAGTGCCGGGAATCAAGGCAAAACATTGGGCGATACCAATGAGGAGTGCCTGGTGCCAGCGCATTTGATGGTCGGCCTGGGTCTGGCGACCCTTGATGTCGGCAACCCACAGCAGTAAGCCAAAGATGATGGTCGTTGCGGCAATTACGGCGATAGAGCGGAGATTTATCTCAACCATATCTTTGAGTAGCAGCCCGACGGGTATGATGGGCAGGCTGGCGATAAGCAAGTTTAGGGCGAATCGGCTTTCGGTACTGGGTTTACCCGTACCGACAAAGATAAGCGTGGCGCGGGTTAAGCTGAACACATCGAGGCGAAAATACCACAAGACCGCCAGTAAAGAGCCTAGGTGAACGGCTGTATCAAAGGCCAAACCCTGATCTGGCCAGCCCAAAATCTGGAATGGCAGAATGAGATGGGCAGAGCTTGAGATCGGTAAGAATTCTGTCAGCCCCTGAATCAAGGCAAGGCTGATGGTTTGTAGTAAATCCAATGGAGAGTACGTCCGTAAAGCCAAAAGCGGAGTGTATCGACCGCTGGCAGAATAGACAATCAAACTTAAAGCGACACCTCATTACATGGCTGAAATCCCCTTATTTCCAGTACCCCTAGTTCTGTTTCCGGGCGGCCGTTTGCCGTTACAGATTATAGAGACACGCTATCTCGATATGCTCAAGGCCTGTTTGCGTAACAATACCGGCTTTGGCGTTGTGATGATTCGCGAGGGTAAACAAATGCTCGCGCATCGTGACGAGCAATTGCCGAGCGTGGCATTTACGGGCACGTTAGCCACCATCGTTGATTTCGACGAGGGCCCCAATGGCATGCTTGATATTTTGATTCAGGGCCAGTGCAAATTTGCTGTGCGTGATCAATACGAGCAAGCCGATAGACTGATGCTGGCGCAAGTGGAGTACTTGACGGACGAAGCCTTCGTCAAGGTGCCAGAAGATAAGCTACATCTTGCTAGCCTGCTGCAATCGCTGATTGAGCACGAAGCTGTGCAGGGTCTGGAGTTGGTGGTCGACTTTGAGAGTGCCACGGACGTGGGTGGCCGCCTGACAGAGCTATTGCCGTTACCCAACCAGTTCAAGCAGCGCATGCTGGAGATGAAAAACCCCATCGCTCGGTTGGCAGACCTTGAGACCTTGATCGAACGCATGCAGGACTCAGGCTAGTGGAGGGCCGCGCCCGCGTGATTGAAGGCTGTGGAGACCATCCTCGATCGGTTATAATCGATTTTTAGTGCGGTCTGAGCAGGATGTTAATAAACGGTTGGTAGAATAAGGGCTCTTGGAGCACGGTTTTTGAATAGCATGACGACGAGATACCAGATGCAGCAGCGAGTACATGTCTGCAGGCCGGCGCCTCACGACAAGCGCCCCACGACAAACGCCTCACGACAAGCATGGCTTACGGTGGAGGCTCCTTGATGAGCGGGTATATTAACGAGCAAGCTAGCCCGCTGATCTGGAGGCGCGTTTAGTATGGGGCTGGCGATTTTCGGCGGAACTTTTGATCCGGTGCACTTTGGCCATCTGCGCTCGGCGGTTGAAGTCTGTCAGGCGCTGCAGGTTGAACAAGTGCGACTGGTCCCCGCGTTTATGCCAGTCCATCGCGTTGCGCCGGGATGTAGCGCGGAACAGCGGCTGGAAATGTTACAGCTTGGTATCGCTGACACGGCGTTATTGCGTGTGGATGACAGGGAGATCCGTCGCGGCGGCCGCTCTTACATGATCGATACATTGAATTCCATTCGTGCTGAAATAGGTCAGGGCGAACCTTTGTCGCTGGTGCTTGGTGCCGATGCCTTTAACGTGATCCATGAATGGCACCGCTGGCGCGAGCTGCTCGATGTAGCACACCTGGTGGTGCTCGGTCGGCCCGAGAATCCTATTGATGTCAATGCTGACGTGGCAGCTTGGATGCAAGACAGCCTGGCAGAAGCTGAGAAGTTGCAGTCTTGTCCTGCGGGGCTGATCTGCGAATTACGACTGACGCAGTTGGCGATCTCCGCCACGACAATACGGCACCTGGTAGGTGCCGGTGAACCTATTGAATATTTGCTGCCCGAACGGGTGATAGACTATATACGCCGCGAGGCGCTTTACAGGGAATAAAAAGATTATGACGAAAAAGACAGAAGCTAAACGCACCAAAGGGTCCTCGAATGCCCACAGCGCATCACTGACTGACGATGTGGTGAAGGCTCTCGATGATTTGAAGGGTATCGATGCGCAAGTCATTGATGTCAGAGCTATGACAGATGTCACGGATCACATGATTGTGGTTAGCGGAACATCAAGCCGGCATGTGAAGTCTCTTGCTAACAATGTTGTTGACGAGATGCTCAAGCTTGGCATTAAGCCCCATGGTGTTGAGGGGCTCGACCAAGGAGAGTGGGTGCTGGTAGATCTGGTGGATGTGGTTGTGCATATCATGCAGTCTCAGACGCGTCAGTTTTACGAAATCGAGCGTTTGTGGAGCATGAGTACTCAGGATACCAAAGCGGCAGATACGGGTGCCGAGGAACCCTGAGGGAGATCAGGCCATTGCTCATTGAGTTAATAGCCGCGGGCACACGCCCGCCAGAATGGACCCGGACCGGTTATCTCGAGTACCAAAAGCGCCTACCGCGAGACTGGCAGTTGCAATTGCGTGAGATACCCGTGGCGCATCGAGGCAAGAACGAATCTATCGCCAAACTCAAGGCTGAGGAAGGCCGGCGCATGCTAGCATTGACGAAGCCTGGTGCTCGGGTTATTGCTCTGGATAGTCGTGGCGTGAATTGGAGTACCGAGAAGTTGGCCAGTAATGTGCAGCAATGGACTCGCGACACCAGCCACCTGCAACTGCTGGTAGGCGGGCCTGATGGGTTGAGTGATGAATGCCTGGCGCGTGCTGATGATTTGTGGTCGTTGTCGAAACTGACATTCCCGCATTTCGTCGTTCGCGTATTGCTCGCCGAGCAAGTCTATCGTGCATGGGCTGTCATCAATCATCACCCGTATCATAAATAGCACAAGTAGTAGAGATCTATGGCAGAACCACTAGCGCTTAAGGACCACTCGAGGGAAAGCCAGACCTTTCTCGACCGGGCAGTCATAGGCTTTGTCTTGTTGTTGCTGTTGACTCTTTTGCTCGTTGCACGGATGTTTTATCTACAGATTGTGCAGCATGATCTTTTTACGACCTTGTCAGACCGCAATCGCATTCAGGCGAAGTCGGTGCCGCCTATACGTGGGCTTATCTTCGACCGCCACGGCGCGCTGATTGCCGATAACATTCCCTCTTACAGCCTGACGATCACCAAAGAGCGTGTGTTAGACCTGGAACAAACCATTAATCAGGTACGCGATATTGTTGAGCTCAGTGATGACGAGGTCGCAAGATTCCGTCGCCGCCTCGCGCGTCGGCAGCGGCCGTTTGAGTCGGTACCTATTTTGTTTCGGTTAACGCCCTCTGAAATTGCCCGTATCAGCGTTAACAGCTATACCTTGCCCGGCGTCGAAGTCGAGGCTCACCTGGTACGTCACTACCCACTTGATGAGTTGATGGCCCATGCGGTGGGTTCTGTTCGCCGCATTAATGAAGATGACGCCCGGCGGATCGATCCGGTGGCGTACTCTGGCACCAATCACATTGGCAAGATTGGCGTCGAGCGTTTTTACGAATCCGACCTTTTAGGTAAGGTCGGCTACCAGCGGGTAGAAACCGATGCCAGGGGCCGGGTGATGAAGGTATTAGATTCAACCCCGCCAGTGCCCGGCAATAATCTAGTATTGCATGTGGATACCGGATTGCAGCAAGCCGCCAGTGATGCATTAGGCGATCGTCGCGGTACGGTGGTCGCCATTGAGCCGAGCAGTGGTGGTATTTTGGCGCTGGTCAGCAAGCCGTCCTATGATCCAAATTTGTTTGTGGCGGGCATCGATTATAAAACTTACTCGGCCCTGCGGGACTCGGTTGATGTACCACTGTTCAATCGGGCTATCCAGGGTCAGTATGAGCCCGGCTCTACCTTAAAGCCGTTTATCGGTTTGGCGGGTTTGGCCACGAACACGATCACGCCAGAATATACCCTGATGAATGATCCGGGCTACTACCAACTGCCGGGTAGCTCGCGGCTCTACAGGGACTGGAACTGGACCAAAGCGGGGTACGGTGGGCATGGTAATGTAAATTTGCAAAAGGCTATTTACCGATCCTGCAATATTTATTTTTACGATCTAGCGGTGAAGCTGGGTATCGATCAAATACATGACAACCTGAGGCTCTTTGGTTTTGGTATTAACACCGCCATTGATCTGCCCGAGGCCAGCAGCGGCTTGCTGCCATCGCGGGCCTGGAAAGAGGGGGCTCGGGGCGAGCCGTGGTATCCAGGAGATACCGTCAACATCGGTATTGGCCAGGGCGATGCCCTAGTGACGCCGCTACAATTGGCGACGGCGGTGGCGGTGATTGCCAATCGCGGCAAGATGGTGACACCGCGCATGTTGAAGGCCGGTGGCGGTGCATCTTTGGCGTCGGCGCGGCCCCAACTGCCTGATGTTGACCATATCCCGGATGCTTACTGGGACCTGATGACGGAATCTATGAGTATGGTGGTTCACCGGGGCAATATGGGCTTTGGCGAAAATGGCACGGCCTGGGCCTATATAGGGCGTGATGATATTGCCTATCGTATGGCGGGAAAATCGGGTACCGCGCAAGTGGTTGGCATACCCCAAGGCGAGCTCTACGAGGCAGATGAGTTGACTGAGCGGCAGCGCAAACATGCCTGGTTTGTCGCCTTCGCACCTATCGAAAACCCGACGATTGCCATCGCCGTGTTGGTCGAAAATGGCGGCGGCGGGAGCCAGTATGGATCGCCAGTGGCCCGCAAGGTGCTGGATTATTACTTGCGTGATTATCAGCCTGTGGTGGCAAAGACCGCGGCTGCAACCACTGCGGCTGCACCCACTGGAGGGTCGTCACCATGAGCCAGGACTTCGTCAGACGAATGCCCCAGGGCAGCTTTTCCTTGCAGCGCAAAGCCGCGATGGGGGCTAAATTTCATTTAGATTTACCCTTAATATTGTTGTTGCTGTTGATCTGCAGCTACGGTCTAGTGATTCTGTATTCGGCTGTCGGTCATGAATCCGGCCCGGTCATCTCACAGTTGGTGAAAATAGGCGTGGCGACGGTAGTCATGCTCCTTATGGCGCAAATTGCACCGATATTCTATTTGCGTCTGGCACCCTTTTTGTTTCTGTTGGGGTTGGTGCTGCTAATTTTGGTTATTTTCTTTGGCTACGAGGTCAATGGTTCGGCGCGCTGGTTGCGCGTCGGCGGAATGTTTACGTTTCAACCGTCAGAGATTATGAAGCTGGTGATACCCATGACCCTGGCCTGGTACTTTCACGAGCGACATCTGCCGCCTCGGGCGAAACACCTGTTTTGGGCGGCTGTGATTATCGGCATCCCGGTGGTGTTAATCGGTATCCAGCCAGACCTGGGAACGGCAATTTTGATCGGCGCCTCGGGCTTGCTGGTCATTCTGTTGGCGGGCATTTCCTGGCGCTATGTATTCGGCGCCATTGGCCTAGGGCTGATGTCAGCGCCCGCCCTGTGGTATGTGATGCGTGACTACCAACGCCAGCGGGTTCTAACATTGCTCAACCCAGAGAGCGATCCTCTAGGGGCTGGTTGGAATATCATCCAATCTAAGACGGCCATCGGCTCCGGCGGTCTGTTCGGTAAGGGCTTGTTTCAAGGCACTCAGTCCCACCTAGACTTTCTGCCCGAAAGCCAGACCGACTTTATTATTGCGGTATTGGCTGAAGAGTTGGGGCTGGTGGGTGTTCTGGTGTTGTTAACCTTGTACGTCATGCTGATGGGCCGTGGCGTCTTGATGGCCGTCCAGGCTCAGGATACTTTCGGCCGATTGCTCGCCGGCAGCATCACATTCACATTTTTTGTTTATGTTTTTGTTAACATCGGCATGGTTAGCGGGATTCTGCCTGTGGTGGGGGTACCCCTGCCCTTGGTGAGTTTCGGCGGCACCTCCATCCTGACGTTGTTTGCCGGCTTCGGCATTCTCATGTCTATCCACACTCATCGTCGTATTAGCATGTAAATAGTCACACAGGCAGTCATGCCACCACGGTTTATCGCGAGGCACTATGTATCGTTTAAGCAACACAAAAATCCCGGCCATGGCACTGTCAACGCTGGTGGGTTTGGGGTTCAGTATTTTATCTTCGGTGAGTGTTGCCGCGGGAGATTATGGCAATAGGCCTGAAGTGGCGGCCTTCATTGACGAGATGGTGACCACGGAAGGCTTCGATATTGACAGACTAGAGGCAGTTTTCGCTGCGGCGAATTATCAGCAGCCGATTGTTGATGCCATATCGCGACCTGCTGAGAAGGTGCTGACCTGGCGTACCTATCAAGATATTTTTCTGACCGACGCGCGAGTCAGTGCGGGTCGAGAGTTTATGCTGCAGCAGCACGAGGCCTTGACTCGAGCGACGGCGATCCATGGGGTTCCCGCAGAAGTCATCACGGCGATTATCGGTGTTGAAACCCTGTATGGCACTCGCAAAGGTAGCTGGCGCGTGATTGATGCGCTGGCGACCCTCGCCTTTGATTATTCCCCGCGGTCAAAATTTTTCCGCAGTGAGTTGAAACATTTCCTCTTGCTGGCTCGTGAAGAGCGTGTTGATCCACTGCTACCTGTTGGTTCTTACGCCGGTGCCATGGGCTACGGTCAGTTCATCTCCAGTAGCTACCGGCACTATGCCATAGACTTCGACGGCGATGACAAACGAGACATTTGGGAGAACCCTGTCGATGCGATCGGCAGTGTCGCCAACTACTTAAGCAAGCATGGCTGGCAAGCACAGGGTGCGGTGACGCTACAAATGCCGACGC
>JBLHRT010000035.1:0-14962 GCA_047626255.1 Candidatus Azotimanducaceae bacterium | reverse complement strand
ATATCTGCTCGGTAGCTGGCCATAGGAATGAATTCAGTCATCAACACACCGACTGACTGGATAAAACTATCAAAAATAAAGGCCGTTGGCCCAGCGATCACTATAAATAACATCAGCAATAACGCTAAACCAATATTAAACGTGCTGAGCAATTGAATACCTCGAGTAACGCCAGACACTGCAGAGACCGTATAAATAGCAATAAGACCGACAATAATTGCCAGCTGAGTGCTGTAGGAGTCAGCAATGCCAAACAGCTCCGACAAGCCAAAACTCACCTGTAAACCCAAAAACCCAATGGGGCCGACGGTTCCTGAAACCACAGCGACCACACAGGCAGCATCTATCAGTGCTCCCAGCCAGCCGTGCAACACCACCTCACCAAAAACCGGATAGAGTAAAATTCGCGGCTTTAGTGGCAAACCTTTGTCGTAGTGCAGATACATAAAAATAATGGCAGTCAGACTACCGAGGATTGACCAGGCTAAAAAGCCCCAATGCATATAACTCTGTGCCAGTGCCGGATAGACCGCGTCCTGAGTTGCTGACTCAACACCAAACAAGGGTGGTGAGGAAATGAAATGCGCCATGGGTTCTGCCGCCGCCCAAAAAACGCCACCGCCAGCCAGAAGGGTACACATAATAATGGCTACCCATTTGAAGGTGCTAATATCCGGCGCACTAAGGTTACCCAACCGCGCCTTACCTGAACCAGACAACGCGACACCCAGTGCAACAATGAAGGTCAGCAGCATTAACACCTGCCAGTAAGCGCCAAAATATTTGGTCGCTCCACCAAAGGCAGTATTAACGGTGGAGGAAAGAAAATCGAGATCAAACATTGCGGTAGCCACAAACAACAGTAAGAAACCCCCACTCAAGGCAAAGACGGGCCAATCAATCACTGCTGTTGTCGTCATCGATGTCGCTGGTTTATCTGCTACCGCATTACTCATATTCAATCTTTACCGATAAATGATTTTTCAAAAAATGACAGCCAATTTTGACCCGTTATTTTTGCAACGTCTGTGCCGCTAAAGCCCGCATCTTCACGACCTGCAGCAACGTTAAACATATCTTTTGCCCCGCCAAACCAATGTGGCTGACGCGGCCGCGAAGGACTGGCTACACTGACTTCGCCATGATCGACGCCCATTGTCCAGCCACCGATGCGCATCCATTCAAGTACTCAGTAATCCCCGTTTTCGCAGCGACCAGAGCCGATACCCAGACGATCAATACCGATCATTTCTTCAGTCGGCATAATCATCTGGCAAAACTCTTCCAAAGTACAATCTGATCCATTATTTACAGGCAACGCAGACCCACTAAACCCCAGCATGCCTTGGGACTCACCAATAGCGCATAACAGACGGTCTCTTGTCAGCGCTGTGAGACAGATCAATAATCATACCCTCACGGTTCACCTCACTAATAACCTGCTGACCAAACCGGGTGATACCGCCGTCTTGCTCTTTATAACAACCCGTCGCCACCCGCTCTGATTATTATAACTGAGCTGCATAACGCGTACACCCAGCTGGAGAAGAATCTGAACCATTTTGACATCTTCTTCAATGACCGACCCAAACGGGCATATGCTCTGGGAACTATTGGCGGCACATGCATTTTCCCTAGCGTGCTGCAAGCCGTCGTGAACATCATCAAGCGAGTCCACAACAAGCTGTTAAGGCGCCTCGTATTTGGACCCTCGGTGAAGAATTGAAAAGGGAGGAGCACCAGCGCTGACTTGATGGCGCGCAGATGGTACACCTGTTGGTATTGCAGGCGGTATGGCATGCAAAGGGGTAACGTTTGACACTTGAATCCCGCCTAGAATGTCGGCTCATCGCTGACCTTCAACATCGCAGATTCAAAGGCCACAAGAGACAGATACGACGAGCCGAGGTTATCACAGGCAAGATCAGCTTTACCGCTATTGTCACTGCCACGATCGTCGAGTGAAATACGACCGGGTGAACTACACCCATAGTGACGCGCTCAGCAATAAACGGAATACTCCACACAATAATAATTCGGTGAGGTTCTAGCAGATTGACGGGGGTAACAGTTCATCAGAGTTTCCCGTCACGACCCAAATCCGGAGAGAAGCAAGGAATAAGCTGATCATGGTCACCCTGGCCCTGAATCCCACTATGTCCATCGTCGCCCTAGCCGGCGAAAAAGAAGACCACTTGATTGAAGACGTCACCAGAGCCTATGGGGGGAGAAGCGCTAGTCGATCTGTACAGGACAAGGTCACGTACCAGGTCTTGTCGAAATTGGCGGTATAGCTCAAGTCTTAGTAACAGATACAAAAAACAACAAAGCATCCTACGACACCTGTTAGGCCGCAGTGGTAATACGCAGAACCTGACGCTCAGTGACGGTGAGAAAGCCTACAACAATATTTGCAAGCAAGGACTTTTGCAGATGCGCGGAATGCTGGCGTCTATGCCTTCACCAGAGGCACCATGCGTACCTCTGACACTATACTCACCTATGAGTTAAACAATGCTCGTGACACCACCGTTATCGGCGACGATGAAAATTACCTGAATCGCCTACACCACACTATAACAATGCCATTTCCTTCGAGCCCTGATCTAAATGCTCTGTGTTCGTTTGCATATTCTCGAAGGTCGCGGCCTCCGTCATCTGGACTCGGTAGGCGGATATCAGGCCATGTCACAATCTGTCCTCAAAATAGCTGATTCACTCCAGCATCTGATTAATCAATTCGGAAATCGCTTTCGCTATAAACGCACGGGGTGCTACTCCGAGCAGAAACTGATATCGACAAGCGCTACACCAAGCTATTTACCCAGTGCTCCTCAGACAGAATTTTTATCCGACATCCCTGAGCTCTAAGCTCAACCGCTTTTTCAATACTGCGGCCGAAGGTCGTATGCACCCAGTCTGGATTGCACAACTCACCGATAACCAGATAATCCGTATCGCGATTCGGCGCCTCATCGATAGCCCCGCCCATCTCGGCAATGGTTTCCTCGCACTCGATAACAGAGGCAAATACGAAGCGGCCCGTCAGGCAAAAAGACTTGCCCGCATAAACAATCTCTGGCGCTGGCTTATCGATTGGCAGCAGCGTTGAGCGGTTAGGTTCCTGGAAAGTCGAGCGTTCACCGGTCAGCTCTTTCAAGGTGATCAACAGCTCGCGCTGCTCTGTGGTCGTTAGCACACCATCAAGCAGCATTTCAGTAATGCGAGCATACAAAACGTTGACCGGCCAAAGCTCGGCAATATACCGATGGTTTTCGATCCACTGGCCCAGAAAAATCACCTCGCGCTCGTCCACCACACCGTCGGCGATAATGCCCCGGCAGATACCGATAAGTTCATCGATCAAACGGTCTTGCATACGAGAGATAGTCCGAGCTTTCATGTTTTTACTCATCAGGATGCCATCCAAGGCGAGACGAAAGCCTCGATAGGCAGGTTCGGCAGCTCCCGGGTCTTGCCTTCAATCTGGCCGACGTATAAGAACCCCAGCAACCGTTCGTGTTCTTCGAGCCCCAGGCCGAGCTGCACTGTCGGATGATACGCCATACCACCGGTGCGCCACATCGCCCCCAAGCCCATCGCATGCGCTGCTACAAGCATATTCTGGGCCGCGGCACCCGCCGACAGTAATTGCTCAAGCTCGGGGACTTTCACATGCTCTGTCAGCACCGCAATCACCACGATGATCAACGGCGCGCGTAACGGCTTGGCCAGCATACGTTGATGCCGAACTTCCGTCATCTCCGGGTTGTCCGCCTGCTGAGCGCTAACAAACAGCTCACCCAGGGCTAGTCGGTCGTCACCGCTGATGGTCAGAAAACGCCAGGGCCTTAGCATGCCATGGTCAGGGGCCCGCAACGCTGCCTTGAAGAGGTTATCCTGAGACTGCTTATCAGGCACGGGGCCTGCTAGCCGGGCTACAGATACCCGTTGTTGTAACGCTTGTAACGCATCCATCTGCTCACCCATCTATTGTTCATACATCTGATCATACTTTGACCACGATACCTGTCTCGCCAAAGACGATTGCCTGCCCTCAGTCTAGCAAATACAAAAACATGTGCTAAATCACAACCTTGTACCATACTTGAGGATAACTACCATGAAAACCGGCACAGCTCCATGCAATCTGTATCCGAATTCGTTATCTATGGCGTAATCGAAGCCCTCGCAATCATGCTGCTTGTATTGATCCTGTTGGTGACCTATAACTTTCGCTTGCGAGGCCGCATCAAGACGCTCGACGGCTGGCTGGAACAACTCAAAGACAAGACCCAACAGCTTATCGAGAATGCACAAGCGAACGAAGGCGAATCAGGCCTCACCATGCATATCGTGCGGAACGTCTGGCCAAGCTTTGTTAAGGCAGCGTTAGGATTGCTGGCTGGCGATGCGAGAACCCACAGGGCCAGCTTCGTTAATACGCTGGAAGAGTTGAATCAATCCCTTGATTTCCCTGAACTGGAGATTCCACCAAGAGTCCCCGGTGAACTGGCTCATGAGGAAGATGCCACACCCTCAGCCAAAAAGACTAAGAATCCCAGTAATGTAGACGATGCAGCCCCCTCCCCCGCCAAAGGCAACACTGCCGGCGGTGTTGATCTTGGTAGCCTAAAGACTGTTGCCGATGAACAAAAAGAGCTAATTGCCATGCTCTTGCGCCAGCAAACCGATTCCGAATCAGCGATCAATATCAAGGTGTCTGAGCTGGAAAGTCTGCAGCGCTTTAACCGTGAGTCAGAAGTTTGCGTGAGCCTGATGGAAGACGAACTGGATACCGCCAACACTGAGATCAAAGCACTCCAGGCTCAGGTCGCGGACGTTGGCGATATGAAAGCCCTGATTCGACGCTTTACCGAGGAAAGCAGTGAGATGCTGACCATCATCGATGGCATGGAACACGAGATTGCGAGCCTGCAGGCACAGCTGAAAAATTAAAAATCTGTTAACCTGCAACCATTATCTTTGGCGACAAGCCCTGCAATGATTTCTGATCACCGCCCCTACTGGCTAAAAAAGCTCTACCTGCGCCTAGAGCGTCGTTACGCGCGGCACTTTGTCGGGCCACAACTGGCATCGCTAGGAGACGGTTATCACCTGATGAAGCCCTGGAATATCCGGCTACATGGGAGCCATATAGCAATAGGCAACAACATCCATATTGTCACTGCCACTGACCGCCAAGTCTCCCTGTCCACGTGGCACTTTGAGCAGCATCAGGGCCATATTCAAATCGGCAATCACTGCCTGCTATGCCCCGGAGTCAGGATCGACTCTGCATCACGTATAGAAATTGGCGACAACTGCATGCTGGCCGCTGGAAGCTACATCACCGATGCCGACTGGCATGATATTTATGATCGCACGCGCACGGTGGGCAATACCATGCCTATTACACTGGCCGATAATGTCTGGGTGGGTGACGGCGCAATTATATGCAAGGGTGTATCGATAGGGGCCAACAGCGTGATTGGCGCCGGCTCAGTGGTCACCCATGACATACCCGCTAACGTCATTGCTGCGGGCAACCCGGCACGGGTTGTCAAAGAACTGGACCCAGCACGCGAACTGGTGACCCGGAGTCGTATTTTTGAAGACCAAGGCGCATTGCAGACTCGCAACGACCAGATAGATCGGTACTTCCTAACAAACAATACGTTCTGGCACTGGTTACGGGTGCGGTTGAGGCCGCGCCAAGGCGACTAGGCGGCCCGCGGGCAAGTGGATAGCGCTATTGACGCCAGACTCTGACATCAGACGTCAGAATATCCTCATGAGACCGGAACGGATTGATGTCGATACCGCCACGCCGACTAAACCGGCATTGCACCGTCAAGCGCTCAGGCGCACAGCGATTCATGATATCCGTAAAGATCCGCTCACATACCTGTTCCGCGAACTCAGGATGATCTCTGTACGATAGCAAGTACCTAAGTAGCCCTTGATGGTCAATACTCTGGCCATTGTACTGGATCAAAATACTGGCGTAGTCTGGTTGCCCTGTCATAGGACACAAGGCTTTGAATAGATGGGTGTACAGCGACTCACGAACAATCGTGCTGCTCTCAACCTGTAAATAATCAGGATTCCAGAAGAACTCATCAATCTCAACGTCGAGATTATCTAGACTCTGGCCAACGAGCGTGCCGATACCATGCTGCTGCACCTGCTCTGGCGACAACAAAAGGACGTTTACAGGCCCTCGGGCAGCGAGGGTCAGGTCTGACTCGAGGGTGTTAATCACTTCAGCTCGGCGCTCGAAACGGGTACCACTGTAGGAACCCAAATACAGCTTGAGAGACTTTGACTCGATGATATTCAAAGACTTAGCCGGTATCTGCAATTGCGCCAAGGCCACTTCTGGTCGGCCACGGCCATTCAACCAGCTGAACTCGTAGCCGTTCCAAACGTCCAGGCCCCGGAAGGGCAAGGTCTCAGGCGTAATGCCCAGCGACTCTCGCTGCGCTTGCCGAGGCACTGACGCCAGTAAAGACGGCCTGTAGGTAGTGACGTACTCTACCGCGTGACCATAATGCTGGCCAGCCGGACCGCCGAGTACACTTTCATCTGCCATTTGCTCGGCACTCTTCATTAAATCAAAGTGACTATGTTCCCCGTTATCGAAAATATTTGCAATCTTTCCTGACTCACAGTTGTAAACGCTGCACCAACGGCGTCTGTCACCGCTCTCGCACATGCCGCCTTTATGGCGCTATACTATCGCCTCTTCAGAAAAGGATCATTATTGTGCGTCAAAACTCAAACCGCCTGACATGCCTAATCTGCCTGATGGCGCTAACACCCGCGCTATCGTTAGCCACCGATCTGGAAGAAGTTGTGGTCACCGCCAGCCGGATTAACCAACCCCTAGCATCAGTGAGCTCCAACATCACCCGGGTAGACGCAGAGACCCTAGCACGTATCAATGCCACCCACATTAATGAGGCCATGCAGCGTGTCGCCGGTGCCTGGATCAGTCGCGGTAACGGCCAAGAACACCTCACCTCACTGCGCTCGCCAGTACTGACCGGTGCTGGCGGCTGCGGCGCCTTCCTGATGGCACAAGACGGTATACCCTTGCGCGCCAGCGGCTTTTGTAACGTCAATGAACTGTTCGACGCTCATTCCGAGCAAGCTGGCAGTATTGAAGTTATCAAAGGACCTGCCGGTGTTGTTTATGGCGCCAATGCTATGCATGGCCTCATCAATATATTAACCCCAGCTATTGATGCGCCCCGGGGCGTCAGCGTTGAGGCCGGGCCTGATGATTATTACAGGACTAATGTGGCCTACGGTGGTGCCAAGTGGCGCGCTGACTTTAATGGCACCACCGACGGCGGTTACAAAGACGAATCCGGTTTTGACCAACAGAAGCTCTCCATCAAGACCCAGAGTGACTGGCAAGGCTTCAACATCACAGGCGGCCTAACACTGACCAATCTCAACCAGGAAACATCCGGCTTTGTTCAGGGACCCCGAGCCTATGAAGACAGTAATCTGAGAACGAGCAACCCCAACCCCGAGGCCTACCGCGACAGCAAGAGTGCACGCCTGCATGCTCGCCTTGAGCGCCAGTTTGACGCGGGCACGCTCGTATTGACCCCCTACGCCCGGGATACGCAGATGACCTTTCTGCAGCATTTTCTACCAGGTCAGGCGATTGAGGAAAATGGCCACCAGAGCTTCGGCCTACAAAGTGCCTGGCACCAGGATAACTGGCTAGTGGGTGTTGATCTGGAAACCACTGATGGCTATCTCAATGAATTTCAGCCAGGCCCAACCGTATCAGGCAGCGCTTTTTTAGTCGCTACGATCCCGGCCGGCGCTCACTATGATTACAATGTTGACGCCAGCACCCAAGCCCTGTTTGGGCGCTATCAACTACCCCTAGGAGATGCCACCGTAATCAGCGCTGGCGCACGCTGGGAGCGCGTCAGTTACAACTACGATAATAAATTGCAGGATGGCCGCAGCCGCGACGACGGCACTGCCTGTGGTTTTGGCGGCTGCCGGTTCAGCCGCCCTGCAGACCGTGAGGACACCTTCAGCCAGCTGTCGTCTCAGCTCGGCCTGACCCATCGTCTGACACAGGATCGACAGCTGTATCTCAACCTGGCACGTGGGTTTCGCGCGCCACAAGCAACGGAGCTGTATCGATTACAGACTGACCAGCAAGTCGCTGATATTGATGTTGAGCAGCTCGACAGCATTGAAGCCGGCTTGCGTGGCAATACTGGCGACTGGTCTTTTGATGCCAGCGTGTACGCCATGAAGAAAGACAACTTTATTTTTCGTGACAACAATCGCAACAATGTCGACAACGGTAAAACCACGCACCGCGGTATTGAGGCAACGGTAGGCTATGAGTTGACTGACGATGTAAGCGCCAACCTGTTCTGGTCCTACGCGCGGCATCAGTATGCTAATAACCCTGCCCTGTCGCAGTCCCTGATCGACGGCAATGATATTGACACGGCGCCGCGCAACATGGGCTCAGGCAATATTCAGTGGCGCATGAGCACCGCGAGCCGACTTGAACTTGAGTGGGTACACATGGGCGAGTATTTTCAGGACCCTGAGAACAACAACACCTACGCAGGGCATGACCTTGTTAACGTGCGCTTAAGTTTTGACGTAGGCGACGACTGGCAGTTATTCGGCCGAGTTATGAACCTGACAAATACGGAGTACGCTGAACGCGCGGACTTTGCCTTCGGCAATGATCGCTACTTCGTCGGCCAACCTATTTCTTTGTATGTCGGTGCACGCGCAGCCTTGTAGCTAGGGGTGGCGGCGTTCTGGTTTTTCCCAGCGCGGCGAGCTTTCAACATCCACTCGCCGCGTATCACGCCGATCGCAGCCCTGCTCGCGCCGCTCAACTTCTTGCACCTGACGCTCATCGCTAACGTCCAGCTCTGTGTGAGGCTCAGAGTCAGACTCTAAGCTAGATCGTAGATCGGCGTACGGATCTGCGGGCGGCCTTTTGTCGATGTCACCTGGCATCCTCGATGGCGCTCTACGTTGGTAATGCTCGATACTATGGGTTCTTGATAACGGCTTATCTATCATCCAAGGTATTGTAGACGGCGACCTGCCACCTACTAACTACAGGCTAAGGGCAGCACAGCGCCCAGTGAAGCACGACACCGAGCGTTACCGGGCCACCAACTCAATATCAGGACTGCATGCCATTAAGCTGTCAATTCCCTGAGGCTGACGCTATATTCCTTCCTCTTGTTCAACACGGCTGGTGTCCGCGACCGTGCACGATGAGCGTTGATGCAGCCCCTGTTGGCAGTTGCACCGGTGAGGGCTTATCGATTGACAGGGTCGCGATCAAACGCCACACCTCTGGCAACTTGTCAGCTCGAATCTCGAACGAAAAGAGTACACCACGATGACAGACCAAAAAACAATTGTAGGATGGCGCGAGTGCCTGCAACTTAAAGATCTGGGCGTTGACCACATCGTTGCCAAGGTCGACACGGGCGCCAAAACCTGCGCGCTGCATGCCTTTTATATCGACGAGTTCGAGCGTGACGCGCAGCCATGGATTCGCTTTGGCCTACATCCGCGTCGAGAAACCGACATCATAGAGGTGCATTGTGAAGCACTGATCAAAGAGCGCCGAGACGTCACCGACTCTGGCGGACACCTGGAGAACCGCTATGTTATCGATACCACCTTGGTCATTGGGGCCGATACTTTTAGCGTCGAGATGACGCTGACTAACCGTGATACTATGCGCTACCGAATGCTGTTGGGGCGCAATGCTCTGCGCCGACGTTTTCTAGTTGACCCGGGGAAATCCTTCCTACTGGGCAAAGAACCGACCACTATCGCTGCCGAATTGTCCACAAGAGTGACCATAAAATAATTCTTCTGCGAAAACTCCGCGATTACCCTTGACGCAAGGCAAGAACCTCCCTAGAATTCGCGCTTCAAGTTTGCTGAGTGTCCCCATCGTCTAGAGGCCTAGGACACCGGGTTTTCATCCCGGCAACAGGGGTTCGACTCCCCTTGGGGACGCCATCAACGAGTCTATTGACGTATTGATGATTGCAAACTTGAAATGTTTTACAACTGAGGTTTTATAACTGACGTCGTAGAACAAACGTTGTAGAATACCACAACGTATATTCTGGCATAAAAAAGCGGGTGTAGCTCAGTTGGTAGAGCGCGACCTTGCCAAGGTCGAGGTCACGAGTTCGAGCCTCGTTACCCGCTCCAGATTTGGATCCAGCCTTCGCTAGAAGGCTTGTTGTAGGTTTCAAGAATGATTTGAACCACCTCCGCATAGGATCTTATTTATCTGGCATGGCATGTGATGTTTTGTTTGATCCCACTGTATTATACATCCGTATGGCTGAGTTTCTGATCAGTTAATGTCGTTGCGACTTTGTCGAGCCTTGGCTTGACTGGTTTGTTGTAAGCATTCGTGTATGCATTGGTGTCCGCAAGGCAGACTATCGTTCGATTAGCGCCCCCCTTCGTGATTGACCTCCGTCAATGCCAGCACCCGGTTGAACGCGCACACTAACGCCAGTTGTTTACGCCGACCCAGACCATCAACTGTCAGTCAACTGTTAGTCAATCGCGGAGTACCAAATATGTCAGGCA
This sequence comes from Candidatus Azotimanducaceae bacterium, assembly GCA_047626255.1. GTDB lineage: Bacteria > Pseudomonadota > Gammaproteobacteria > Pseudomonadales > Azotimanducaceae > UBA4582. The sequence goes on along the minus strand of JBLHRT010000035.1, from coordinate 4,321 downwards.
TCAATCATGCTGGGTGTTGATCGGATTCTCGTAGCGCTAAGCCAGGACGAGGCTCACCAGGATAATGACGGCGCCCTGGGTGACGCGTCCCATCAGCAGATACTCGAAGGCAACACGGTGGTGCTGGAGAAGGCCGTGGCACTGGCTAATGCCGCCGACGCCAGCCTCGAGGTCATTAATGTGACCTACTCGCCCATGGCCGATATGCCAGTGAAGGCGATCGAACAAAACCACGCCCTCAAGACCTATGTCCTACAGGCCGCCGAGAGTTGGCTTGAAGATCAACTCGACGGTATCCGTAATCAGGTTAAATCACTGGCCGCCGCCACGTTGTGGAACAAGGATGAATGGCAAGGCATCCTGCATGCCGCTGAGGCCGGCAACGCTGACTTGATTATCAAGGCCACCCACGTAGCACCGTCCGCCGGACTCTCTATGCGCACCCCCCAAGACTGGAACCTGCTGCGCCATGCCACCATACCCGTAATGCTAGTGAAACCTGACGCCTGGGTTGAAAATCCCATTATCATGGCCGCTATTGATGTGCTAAACGACAGTCAATTCGAGTTGAACAAACGGGTATTAAGAGAAGCTGATAGCCTGACCTCCATCCTCGGCGGCGAACTGGCAATTGTCAGCTCCTATCCAATGATGGCACCCTGGGGCGGCCCTGCCGCTGTGGGCGTTGATTTCGAGCAGTTACGCACAGACATCGAACACTTTGCCCGACATGAGCTAGAGCGCCTGACACGAGCCGCAGAGGTCAACTACAACTACTTGTACTTGGAAGAAGGCCGACCGGCTATGCGAGTTCGGGCCCTAGTAGAGGAAACCAATGCCGAGATGCTGGTCATGGGCACAATGGGTCGCACGGGGATCAAGAGCTTAGTGATAGGCAATACAGCAGAGACTATCCTGCACTATACCCACTGCGATGCCGTGGTCTTGCGGGACATCGAAGCTGCGTCAACGCCGCCGGGCTAATAAGCGGGCGGCAAACACTCCCGCCAGCATGCCAAACAGGTGCCCTTCCCAGGAAACAAAACTATTCTGCGGCACAACACCGAAGATCATGCCGCCGTAGTAAAAAATCACCAGCGTGGCGATGGCCAGACTGCTGATGCGACCCTCGTAGACACCCACCGCAATCAAGAAGCCAAAATAGCCAAATGCTAGGCCGCTGGCACCAATATGATAAGCCGGCCGACCCATCAACCAGACACCCACGCCCCCCAACAAGACGATCATCAGGGTACTCAAGATAAATACTCGATTACCGCGTAGCGCCACCAGCAAGCCAAGCACCAATAGCGGCAGTGTATTCATCAACAAATGAGCCATATTGCCGTGTAGTAGCGGCCACAGCGCTATGCCGTACAAACCATTCCATTGCCTAGGGAAAATACCGAGATCGCCAAAGACCATGCCGAAATAATAGTTAACGCCATGGAAACCCCAGATAAGCAATAACAACCAGGTGATGCGTCGAAAGCCACCGAGCCATTGCTGAAGGATGACGGCTGCCGGGCTAATCTTCAGCTCTCTCTGGTGATGGACTCTCTGGCGAAGGGCTTTCTGGTGAAGAGCGCTTGGGCTGGCGCTCGTGCAAGTGTTGCACCAGCTTCTCAGCGGCAATCTGCCGGATTTTTAAACGGTCATCCGCCGCCACAGTAAAGCGCGTGGCCAGCAAAGCAAAGTCTGCCTCTGACAAGGAGATTGATAATCGTGGCCGCACGGGGCGGGCATTCACCGGCAAACCTAAAATTTGGCGCACCCGGTCAGACGGATTGATGCCCTGCTCTAGCGCTTCGAAGCGAATCTGTTGATTCACCTCATTACCTAGATCGAACGCCACTTGGACAGCCTTGATACTACGCTTTTCCTTGTCCCATCTATCCTGTGTTGTCATCGATTACACCTGTGATCAGCGATCACCTTACCTGCAAGAAAGCCTAAACACGACCGGCTTTAAGACGTTCCAGCACGGCATTGCCGTTGTTCGGTTGTTCGCCAATACCCGCAGCCTGCAACGCTTCAGCGAGACTCAGGTCGGTCGCCTCAGTTTGCAATGTGTCGGCAGCCGCCATGCGATCGAACTGCCGCTGCTGACGCTGCCGAATGCGCGCTAGCGAGTCCTTGGCAGACAAAATTTTAGACTGGCTAGTGGCGAAGTTATCCGCGATGGCAGCGCTGGCTTTCTGCACGCTTTCCGTAGTGCGCAGCATGCTCAATTGGCGCTCATAATCTTTCACCTGACGCTGGGTTTTTTGCACGAGTTGCCGCATCTGGTCCACATGCTGACTGAACGTGACACGCGCCTCTTGCTGTTCGGCAAGCTCGGCCTCCAGTACGGCAATCTTGTCGGCGACTTGCAACGCCAAGTCATCGCGCCCAGCATCTAGCGCTTCTCCCGCATGACCTTCATGTTCAGCAATGTCATGCTCCAAGGTCACGACCTCACGGGCGGCCTGCATCTGACGCGCCATCAGGTCTGTGAGGTCTTGCCGGGCCTTGCGCAGGTGAGCCTCGGCATCACGTATTTCTTGCTCAAAGATACGAGTACCGTTGGCATCAACAATCAGTTCGCCCACTTCTCGGGCACCACCACGTACGGCGGTCATAATTTTCTTTAAGATACTCATAGGCTGTTAACTCCCGATGTAACCTTTTTTATAAAACAATTGATAAAACAATTGATAAAACCATCTATAAAACGACTTACAACACGGTTCACAAAACAAAGCGGGCGTGATGATTCTCGCTAACCATCCTGGCGAACAAACTCTTCCATCGCGAGCAATGCTTCTACTGCGTTTTCCGTCACTGTAATTAATTCGTGGCAGATATCATCAATGCTGGAGCTCACCGACAAAGCACCAAACACGACATAGCACTCACCAATTTTCGAAAATGACGACAAAGGCATAGGAATATTGAGCTCGAGCATTTCTTCCAGCATACGAGCACGAGACTCTGGATTAACCTCAGACTCACTGAAAAGATGGGTGATACACAGAATTTGACTGTCGGTCACCGACACAAACGCGGGGACCTCTTCGTAATCACCCACCGTTACCTGCAACACCTCAACATCGCCAGGAATAGGCTGACAATCAAACTCATAGCCCTCAACACTGCCGATCTCCTGCAAGCGCATGGCAAGTTCCTGCGTATTCATGAGCGCCTCCCTTGGCCTAGGCCAATGTGTTGTCCTCGATACCTGCATCAGCGTAAACACCCAAAAGCTGACCAAGCACGACATATTATGTCGCTATAAGCATCAGTCTAGCTTTTCGACATATTATGTCAAGCACCAATGCATGGACCCACGCGTGGCGCGATCAGCGCCTAGGCCGTGCTCACTCCCGTGCTGGTGACGGGCATCCATCACGTGATGGAATTTCAGGGTTTGTCGGCGTTGAGAGCGCCGCGGGCGCTGCAAACTAGGGTAGTGCCGTACCGTCGCCATTGCGGAATTACCATTCGCCGGCAACGTTCTTTTGAATCGTAAACCCGCCCTCATGGAGCAGCCGATGATGGGTAGAACATAACAGCCGCGCGCTATCCATGCTGGCATCCCCGCCGTCGGCCCAATGCATCACATGATGCGCGTAGCGTTTCTAGGGCTTATTCAACCACATGCACCATCACTTGATAATGATCGGCGATAGGATTGCGGCGTTCATCACCCGCCAGAAAGACCTGCGCTAGGCGCACCAGTGCATCGCCCTGGCGCCGGAAGAATGCGTCGGCATCCACGGGCAGCGAGCCTCAACCTGTGCCGCCGTGGCGCGCAAAGAATAACCGCAACAACTCGCCTTCGTTACGCGGATTAGCACAGCGACTGAGTGCAAGGACCCGGAAAAAAACGTGGGATCAGCACACAACCAAACTCCCCCATCACTCCCCATTACTCCCCACCAACCAATGGATCCAGACGCAACGCTGTAGAATTCACGCTAAAACGCTTGCCGCCAGCATCAGACCCGTCAGCAAACACATACCCCAAATGCGCCTCACAATTCGCACACGCAATCTCATTGCGCACCATAAACAGGCTTTGGTCTTTGCGTGTCTTAACAACGCGGGCATTCAATGGTCGCGAAAAACTCGGCCAACCGGTGCCCGCGTCGTACTGGTCCGCCGCGTCAAAAACCTGACTGGCGCAGCATACACACGCGTAGACCCCTGGCAACTTAGAGTCCCAGTACTCACCGCTGAAGGCCTTCTCGGTGGCCTTGTTGCGCGTGACGTCGAATTGCTCCGGCGTCAGTTGTTCCTGCCATTGCTCAATGGTCTTGCTGACCTTCGCCATCTGCGG
>JBLHRT010000034.1:0-14981 GCA_047626255.1 Candidatus Azotimanducaceae bacterium | reverse complement strand
CATGACCCGGTCCGATTTCAAGAATATGATCGCCTGGCTGGGGGTTTATAGAGGCAAGAATACGCTGAATAACCTGCTGGTCTTGCAGGAAATTTTGTCCAAAGCGTTTACGCGCGCGCACTTTCAATGTCCGCCCCCAGCAGGGTTTGCCATGTCGGCAGCGGCGCGAATGGCTGTCAACAAGCTGGCAGGGTCGGCTTTGCCCGATGCGGCTAAATCTAGTGCCGTACCATGGTCAACGCTGGTGCGAATGATCGGTAGCCCCAGTGTAATGTTGACAGCATCACCAAAACCTTTGTGTTTGAGCACGGGCAACCCTTGATCGTGGTACATCGCCAGAACGACATCGAATTGTGCTAGCAGGCTGGGATTAAAAGCAGTATCGGCGGGTACGGGCCCCGTCAGATCAATGCCTGTGCGTTGTAGTTCTTCAATGACGGGAATAATAATATCGATTTCTTCCATACCTAAGTGGCCACCTTCGCCGGCATGCGGGTTGAGTCCGCAGACCATTATTCGTGGCTGCTTGAGATGGAAACGTTCACGCAGGGCGCGATCGAGAATAGTGATGGTCTTTATCAGGTCCGGCTTGTTGATGGCATCAGCGACTGCGCGCAGGGGTAAATGGGTGGTCGCCAAAGCGACACGTAGGCCCTGTGTGGCGAGCATCATGACAACGCGCGGTGTATCAAGACGCTGGGCCAGCCACTCTGTGTGGCCTGTGAAGGCGATACCGGCATCATTAATGACGGCCTTGTTGACCGGGCCGGTGACCATACCCTGACATGTGCCCGACTCGCAGAGTTGGACAGCGGTTTCGAGGGTTTGCAATACATAGGCGGCATTGGTGGTGTTCATCTTGCCGGGTTGGGCTGATGTGGTTAACGGTACGGGCACTAAATTCAGCGCGGTGTTTGACATAACGCGAGTCTGTAACCAATCATTAATCTCGACAGGCAGGCCAAGCGCTAAGGCGCGTTGACGCATCAGTTCAGCATCAGCCACCACCAACAGACGCGCGGGCAATGCCTGACCGAGACTGGCGAGAACCACATCAGGACCTATGCCCGCCGGTTCTCCCGGTGTGACAGCCAGTAGAGGTATATTAGATGCGGAGTTCGACAAATGCCTCGTCCCGGATTTCTCTGATCCAACTTTCCAGTTCTTCGTCAAAACGCTGAGTTCGTAGGTAATTTTCAGCTTGGCCCATGCGGAAGCGCTCGCTGAAATCCTCTGTTCGACGCCCGGTGACTTGCAGAAAATGAAAGCCGTGCTGGGTCTGGAAGACGGCGCTGAGTTCGTCGATTTCACTCGCCTGCATGGTTGCCTCAAATAACGGAACAAAGGTTCCTCCTCGGTTCCAGCCTAAGTCTCCGCCGCTTAGTGCAGAGCCTGGATCATCGGAATAGAGTTTCGCGATCTCTTCAAAATCGCGTCCGGCGACGACTTCTTCGTGCAGGCTCTGGGCAAGTTCTTTTGCTTCGTTCTCGGTACGGATTTCTGAGGGCTGAATCAATACATGCCTAACCTTCAGTTGGTCGATTTGACCCTCAGTGCGGGCGCCACGTGTTTCGAGTAATTTGATCAGGTGAAAGCCGCTGCCGCTCTCAATAGGGCCTCGTACTTCGCCTGCCTTCATGGTCTTGGCCGTGTCGGAAAACATGGTAGGTAGTTGAGCAATCTTGCGCCAGCCTAAGTCACCACCATTGAGAGCATTCTGGCCCGCAGAACGTTCTACAGCCAGGCTCTGGAAGTCGCCCCCAGCATTCACCTGGTCAACCAGCGCCTGCGCGTCCGCACGTACCTCGTTGACCTGTTCAGTGGTGGCGTCGTCGGGTAATGGCAGCAGGATATGGGCAAGGTGGAGATCGTCTGCAGTGACAACCTCGCCTAGTTCTGAGTCGAGAAAGTTCCGTATCTCCTGTTCTGAAATTTCGATCCTATTGCGCATGATACCCTTCTGTACCCGCGCTATCTTTAATTCTCGGCGTAGCTGGTCGCGTACTTCAGCATAGGACACGCCATCGTTTTCTATGGCGGCGCGGAATTGGGGGATACTCATCTGATTTTGGGCAGCGACCCCTTCTAAGGCTTGATTGAGTTCCTCATCTGCGATGCGTACTCCGGCACGGTCGGCCATCTGCAGCTGCAGACTTTCAACCACAAGGCGGTCGAGGATCTGGGGTCTGAGTACATCATCGGACGGTAATGCTCCGGTCCCTTGTTGTTGCAGTCGTAGAGATTTTATTCTCTCCTCCAGTTCAGATTCGAGGATAACGTCCTCGTCGACGATCGCAACAATCTTGTCGGTGATAACCAGCGTGGCCTGAGTATCTAGCGATACGAGTAATAGCAACATTGACAGTAATGTTGCGTGAATCAGTGTTCTCATCATGAGCTAGTTGTCCTGTTCAAAGTTCTACTCAAAGTCCTATTCGACCTTCTCTGCGGCGATAACCTGGAATGGTTTCGTCTAGCAACGCGTCAAGTTGGCGACCAAGCGTCGCCAGGCCCTTGAATTGGACCTCAAAAAACACGCCAGTATCGGGTTTACGGGTCAGTGTATCAACTGTTTCCAGCCCAGTCGCGTTGCTTGGGTCGTTAACCAGCAAGGGCCCGGTTTGAGGCGGTCTGGTGAAGCGACGTAGCACTAAACGCGACTTCCAACAACAATCGTTAAATTCGATACCGACTAATGTCTCTAGTGTTTGATGCTTATCAAGGTCAAAGTTCCATAAACCTATGCCGCTCCAGTGACCCGCTATGGGCCAGATAGCCGACACATTGCTTTCTGTTTGGGCGACACCCGGTCGACGTTCGATATCGGGATTGGTGTAGCTGTATCCCACGTTGATGATGCGACGGGCCTGACTGCTGTATTTCAATGAGAAGTGGGCACGATTTAGGGTGTTGTTACGTGGCTCCCATTCCAGAGCGGCCCTGAACCTAATGTCGTCTGATGGGCTGAGGCTCGCTTCGGTAAACAGCGGCGAGCGCCGAGCGGTAATGTCGACGGGCCTGGTCGCCACAAGGTTGACTCGGCGGTCGGCGAAGTACTGTATCTGGCCAATGCTGGCAGACAATAACTGCCGGCCCGTCTTTGGTTCCAGCAAGCGTGTGGTCAGGCCCAAGCTGAGCTGGTTAGCATCGGCGACGCGGTCTGCACCGGTAAAGCGGTTGTTGCGAAATAGCTGCCCAAAGCTTGGCGTAATGGTGCTGACATCGAACAAAGGCAGGTTGTCTTGAAATTTCTCATCGCTGTAAAGATAAAAGGCCCGTGGTTCCAGCGTTTGTCGCAGAGAGCGTCCGCCGAGTTGCATCGCCCTGTCAAAGTATAAGCCCGTATCGATATTGAAAACGGCCGTGGTTAAGTCCTGGTCAGGATCAGCACTGGCACCGATGGTGTTGCCTTGATAATCAAGGTGATACTGTCTGTGCATAAGTTCGATCGCCGGTGTGAAAAATCCCCAGCGCCGCAAGATCGGGTAAGACAGCGTTGTTGCCACGATGGCACGATCGCCTGTAATCGCCGCCAAATCAGAGGTCTGTGATTCTGGCAACGTGTCCTTGTCGTAGCGTGCAAAAGCCAGTTTTGAATTCAGGGCTACGCCTTTGACATTGAATGCATGGCTGAGATCAAGGCTGGGTAACACCGCATATTGTTCGCTGTCGGTGGCGTCGAGGTTCTGAAACTCACGGACGACGGCGCTCGCCCGCCATTGATCGCCGTGATAGCTCACCTGGCCAATTCGATCGAGAGCCGCGGAGCGCCGGTTGGCAAGACCTTGCTCGATGGGCGTGATAATCTCTGCATTGGTGGCGGTGCCGATGTTGCCACCGATATCCTGCAGATAGTCGAAGTCTGATACGGCGCTGTAGTTGATATTGGTCTGCCAGCGACTGTCCCTGCCGCCCTGGTGGCGCAGGTCTAGGTACCAGCGCTTCGGGGCCTCAACATCTGCATTGGTGTTGCCGTTTGATAAGTCGATGAAGCGGCGGCTGTCAAAGCTGTCATCTGCTGCTAGATAGCCAAGGTTAACCTCATTGACGGTCGATTGGCTTAGGTGGCGAAGTTGAGCGTCATGGATCAGGCCGCGTTTCGACAGGCTGCGTAGCTGGTAAGTGGCATCAACGTTGGGAGCGAGATTGATATAGTAGGGCACGCTGATATCCGTGCCTCCGGTGCTGTCAGAGCCAATGCTGGCAAGCAGAAAGCCCGACTGGCGCGCCTCGTTGATGGGAAATCTGAACCAAGGCAGATAGAGTACGGGCACATCTTTTACTGTCAGAGTCACATCCCGGGCAGTACCATAGCCGGCAGCAGCATCGAGAGTAAAGTCTTGCCCCTTGATGGCCCAGGTATTGGTGCCCGGGTCGCAGCGTGTCATCTCACCTTCAGTGATATGAATAACCTCGTCGGCATCCTGTGTAATGGATGTCGCGGAGCCTCGTAGTTTGGCCTGATGGAGCAGAAAAGTGGCTTGCTCGACAACGCCGGTTGAGTCAATCAGGTTTGATGTGGCGCGCTCCCCAGTCATGACAAATCCTGGCCTACGGATGATCAGAGGACCTTCAATACCTGCGACTTTAGATTCGTCATCAATGGTCACGAAGGGTGAATTGATGCGCGTATTCCCCCGTGTGATGACGACATCGCCCTGCAATGTGCTCGACTGTTCAAACAGATGCACCGCTGCTTCGGCGCTAGCGCTGATTTGGGTGTTGTCAGGTAAGGTTGAGTTCGTGGGTTCAATATAACCGCCGCTGCAGAACCAGGGTAGTTCTATAGCCTGCTCAGCGCTCAACTGACTGGCGCTGATCCAGTCCAGTTCTGCCGCCGTCGGTAGCGACTGCTCAGCCCTGGCAGTGCCCACAAGCAGGTGACCGGCTATGAGTATGAGTCCTAAACATAGGGTCGGCAGGCTAGCGTGCGCTGCGCAAGTAACGGAGGGAGTGATAAGGTGTGGCCTCGGGCATTCAGGATGGGTGATAATAAATCATTCACTTCAAGAGTTCAGTTAAATTAATGAAGTCCATCGATACAGCCACTCAACAGATCGATCGCGACCCCCGCAGGGCGGCGCTCGGTCTTTGGGCGCAAGCCGCCTTAATAAGGGCCGGTGCGCCACACCCGCAAGGCTATCAGCTCGAGCCGGCTTCTGATGATGCAAGCTTTAGACGCTACTTTCGAGCCACTAACGCCGCGGCGGACACCTATATTTTTGTCGATGCCCCACCTGAAAAAGAGGATTCTCAGGCTTTTGTCGACATCCAGGGGCTATTGTTCGCTGCTGGATTGAGAGTGCCGATGCTCTACCAGGCTGATCCGAGCTTGGGGTTTATGATGTTGTCGGATTTTGGTAACCAACTTTATCTGGATTTGCTGCAGACGGCAGCGCCGTCGGTGGTGGCGCATCATTACCAGTCCGCGTTTGGCAGCCTGCGGCTGATGCAGCAGATCACTCCACTGGATACGTTGCCGGTCTTTGATCGTCAGCGCCTGGCGACTGAGATGAGTCTGTTCCCGGAATGGTTTCTGATGACTTATCTCCAGTTGAACCTGGACGCTGATGATCAAGCGTTACTGGAGAGCCTCAACACCTCGCTGATCAGCGCGGCGCAACAACAACCCGTCGTCTTCGTTCATCGTGATTATCATTGCCGTAACCTCATGGTTATTGATGATGGGCCGCCGGGCATTATCGACTTTCAGGATGCGGTAGCGGGGCCTGTGACCTACGATCTCGTGTCACTGCTCAAAGACTGCTACCACCGTTTTCCCAGACCGCAGGTGGTGTCCTGGGTGCAGAGTTTTTATGAGCAACTGCAGCGTGAAGGGGTTGACGTTGGCACGGATGCCGCTGGATTCCTGCGCTGGTTTGATCTGATGGGGATGCAGCGTCATCTCAAGTGTGCGGGTATTTTTGCTCGCTTGGCCTTGCGGGATGGCAAAGAGCGTTATCTTGAGGATATTCCCCTGGTGATGGCCTATATTCTTGAGGTTTGCGCGCTATATCCAGAGTTTGCCGAGGTGGGCGCTTGGTTGGAGCGTCAGGTGATGCCGGCATTGCATGCTGCTCGGGTGACTTGATGAGAGCGTTTATTTTGGCGGCGGGAGAGGGCCGGCGTATGTTGCCGCTGACAACCACAACGCCTAAGCCGTTGTTAGTCGTGCGCGGCAAGGCGTTAATCGAATGGCACCTGGAAGCGCTGGCAAAGGCGGGCATTACGCAGGTGGTGATCAACCTTCATTACCTAGGAGATCAGATCCGCGCTCACCTGGGCAACGGTGCCGCTTTTGGTATCGACATTGTTTATTCTGATGAGCCGTCGTTACTGGAAACCGGTGGTGGCATCAAACAAGCGCTGCCCCTGCTGGACCCCGATAAATGCGATGCCCCCTTTGTCGTCGTCAACGGCGATGTTTTTACGGATTTTGATTTTGCTCAGTTGCCTTCAGACCTCGAGTGTTGGCAAGCACGGCTGGTGATGGTGAGCAATCCGCCGCACCACCCGCAAGGTGACTACGGTATAGACCGTGGCGGATCTCTGCAGTTAAACGGACCGCGCTGGACCTATTCAGGTATTGGCGTTTATTCACCGCGCCTGTTCGAGCACTCACCGCAGGGCCCATTGATGCTACGTGATTTATTTGCTCCGGCAATTCAATCAGGTGCGCTGGCGGGCCAGGTCTATCAAGGGCAATGGGCTGATGTGGGTACGCCGGCGAGACTTGCGGCGCTTAATGAGTGAGAACGCTGTCGGGGTGTGCTAAGCCTGTGTCACGCCAATGCCTAGCGGGCAGCGGCGCCAATCTCCATGCCCTGAACGTGGCGTAGTAACCAACCACGAATTCGCTTGGTGAATCGATTTTCCCGCAGGGAAAGGCTCGGATAGGCCGGTGGCAGGCTGACTTGCTGATACTCTGCGAGGGAAAAGCGCCGTGCCTGAGATTTACGTTCAGCAAACTTGAAGGGTGTGCGGCGTCCGGTCGCAATATCCAACAGCGGCATGTTTTTGGGTAGGCCGCTTAGGTCAGTGGTGCTATCAACGTCCAGCAGAATCAATCCCTGCAGTTGCGGCTTACCTGCCAGGCTGTCGGTGTACAGACGCGGCCAGGTTTTATTCAGAACTAGCAAGACCAGATTGAACTGACCCTTTTTTTGTTGCATGAACTGGATCGCCAGCTTGAGCATCTCTTCATCGGCGCTGCTGTTTGCGTCGTCTGCGTCGTCTTCATCGTCTGCTTCGGTATCAGGGGCTGGCAGTGAAGTGATCAGGCCGGTCCAGCCATACTGGGTTAGGTAGTGAGCCAGGTTGATGAGTTTCATATCGTCGCTTTCAGCGCTACTGATGATGATAAGGCCGCCCTGGGGCGTACCGGACTGATCGGCGAATAGGCGGCTGTTGTTTTCTCCTGGTTCAGGCCCCAATTGCAAGGATTCATAGGGCTCGTCCGCTGCCTGCGCGGCGGCAGGGTTAAGCGCGAAGAGTAGGAGCACCGAGAGTAGGCAGACTGTGTGTTGCTTAGGTTGCCGCAGCCTTATATGCGCACTAAGTTGTCGAAATAGGTATCTCATGAAGGACAGTATAGGCGTTGCAGGGGTTTATGCTTGCCGACTAACTTTTGGTGTCATAACAGGCTAGAATGCGCGGTTTTAGCATAGGGCAATCACGTGGAAGCATTAATAGCGCCTTCGATTTTATCAGCTGACTTTGCGCGTCTGGGAGAAGAGGTGGACCGTGTGCTGGCGGCGGGTGCAGATATTGTGCACTTCGATGTCATGGACAATCACTACGTGCCCAATCTGACCATTGGCCCGATGGTCTGTAAGGCCTTGCGTCAGTACGGTATCAAGGCGCCGATCGATGTGCATCTTATGGTGAAGCCCGTCGATCGGCTGATCGGTGATTTCATCGAAGCGGGTGCCAGCTATATCACGTTTCACCCGGAAGCTAGCGAGCATATCGATCGATCACTGGAGCTTGTTAAGGCCGGCGGCTGTCAGTGTGGGCTGGTCTTTAACCCAACCACGTCTCTGAGTTATCTCGACTATGTCATGGATAAGATCGATATGGTGCTGATCATGTCCATTAATCCAGGGTTTGGCGGTCAGCGTTTTATCCCGAAGACCTTTGATAAAATTCGTGCGGCAAGGCAGATGATTGACGCTAGCGGCCGGGATATTCGACTAGAAATTGATGGCGGCGTGAAAGTCGACAACATAGGTGCCATTGCCGCCGCGGGTGTTGATACCTTTGTCGCGGGATCCGCGATTTTTGGTGCCGACGATTACGCCACGACGATAGCCGCGATGAAGCGTGAGATAGCGGCTGCGTGACGGCCTTGATTCACCTAGAGCTGTCTATTATGCTGCCGCAGGCGCGACGTGGCTTGCAGAAAATATCTTCATCAACAGGATATCTATATTCATGCAGTTTTTATCAGGAGTCATTATTAGTCACGGAGCCTTTGCGCCCTGTGCTCTCTCAACACGCTGGCGATGGTGATGTAACCCCCCCCCCTGTCTGTGTCCGCTGGTGAGTTGAACCTGCTATGTCTAAGTCTGATAAAAGTTTCCCTGGAGAAAAATCATGAGCCCCGATGATTTTGCCGCTATTGCTGCTCAAGGCTACAACCATATTCCCGTTGTTCGTGAAGTCCTCGCCGACCTTGATACGCCGTTGTCCAGCTATATCAAGGTTGCCCGAGGTCAATACAGCTATTTGCTTGAATCAGCTGCCCAAGGGGCTGAGAAATGGGCTAGGTATTCGATGGTTGGCCTGCCTTGTAGCCGTGTGTTGAAGGTCTATGGCTTTGAGATAGTGATAGAAGAACGCGGTGTCGTGACTGCCCGCTTTACGTGCGCCGACCCGCTTGAATATGTCGAGCAGTTTCAGCAACAGTTTCGTTATCCGCCCATCGATAGTCTGCCGATCTATACCGGTGGCCTCGTGGGCTACTTCGGCTATGACACCGTGCGCTATGTTGAAAAAAAGGTGCTGGACAGCGCGCCCCCGGATGCTATCGGCACCCCGGATATTTTGCTGATGGTCTCTAACGATGTCATGGTGTTTGATAACGTCAAGGGCAAAATTCATTTAATTACACACGCCGATCCGACGACAGATGATGCCTTTGAGCGGGCCCAGCGGCGTCTTGACGAAATGGCAGCTGGCATGCAGGCGCTGATTCCTGCATCTATGCGCGAGCCCGCCGTTGGCCCTATGATTCACGAAGAAGATTTCGTCTCGAGCTACGGGCAGACGCAATTCAAGTCCGACGTCGACAAGATAAAGACATATATTGAAGCGGGCGATGTCATGCAGGTGGTTCTTTCCCAGCGTATGTCCGTGACAATGGAAAGTGATCCGTTGAATTTGTATCGTGCCCTGCGCGCACTGAACCCTTCACCCTATATGTATTACATGAACTTAGGTGATTTTCATATTGTCAGTTCGTCGCCTGAAATTCTCGCTCGCCTCGATAACGGTGAAGTGACAGTGAGGCCCCTGGCGGGAACTCGGCGACGTGGTCGCGACGAAATCGAGGATCTGGCGCTGGAGGTTGAGTTGTTAGCGGATGCTAAAGAACGCGCAGAACACTTGATGTTGATTGATCTTGGTCGTAACGATATCGGTAAGGTCTGTGAGATAGGCAGTGTGCATGTGTCTGAGATGATGACTGTGGAGCGTTATGCGCATGTGATGCATATTGCGTCTAACGTGCAAGGGACGATTCGTGCAGGGCTTAGCGCCATGGATTTGTTGCGCGCAACCTTACCTGTTGGCACGTTAAGTGGTGCGCCGAAAGTACGTGCCTTGGAAATAATTGATGAGTGTGAGCCCGTCAAACGTGGCATTTTTGGAGGGGCGGTGGGGTATCTTTCTTGGAACGGTAATATGGACACTGCCATTGCGATTCGTACAGCTATCGTCAAGGATCATACGCTCTATGTGCAGGCTGGCGCTGGGGTTGTCGCGGATTCAGTCGCTGAGTCTGAATGGCAAGAGACCTTAAATAAGGCGCGATCAATCTTTCGCGCTGTTGCCCTGGCTGAAGCCGGTCTGGGTTTGGATGGCGCACGTGAAAATATTAGGGCCTATAATCCGGCGCAAGCGCGCGAGGTAGTAGGCGAGGTGGACCCTGCACTATGATACGAGCGATCGATAAGCGTCATCGACGTTGGTAGCTGTCTGTTGATCTCCTGCGTAATCACATAAGCGCTTGTTGTGTGAGAAATAATTGATCGATCTCAGGCTTCGCCGGTCCTTGCTGTCCAGAAAAATTGCTGGCTTCAGCATGTCTGACTGTTGTAATCGCGTATAGGTCATGCTGACGCCCTTTTCAGAGATACTATCACGTAAGATTTGATCGCTACAGGCCATTCATTTTCTACAGCAAAATGAGAAATTGAGAGGTAGGTACACTTTTTTTGATGAGATTTTGGTCAACATTGAGCGGGTATTGCACCTAGCTTGTTTTGCTGATGGGGCAGCTTTGATATCTTGATCTTTCTTGTCCTTCGACTAAAGTTAAGAATGCTTACGTGATGGTTTCCCGAGCACGTGGCCGGGCATTATAAGCTTAGCGAGAGTCGAAAAAGTAATAAGTAGACAGATTTTGTGCCACTCTTTGATGAGGAAAATGTATGGACATGCCAAATATTTCTTTGAAAAAAATATTGCTGGTTTTACTTTTACCCATCGCCATGAGCGGTAATGCCTATGCAGCTTCCGTTCAGGCGCGTGTTGATCTTGGTTCGCTTGCTGATTTTGCTATTTTAAGTTCATCGGGCATTACAGATGTCCCTTCTTCGGAGATTATTGGCGATGTTGGCACCAGTCCCATTACCGGTGCCGCGCTGCTGCTCACCTGCGCCGAGGTGGATGGCCGAATTTTCACTGTTAATGATGCAGGTCCGCTGCCGTGCCGTGTCAATGATCCCGCTTTGCTGACAACGGCTGTGGGTGATATGGGGGTGGCCTATACTGATGCCGCAGGTCGTACCTCACCTGATTCTGTGGAATTGGCTGGTGGTGAGCTTGGCGGCTTGATCTTTGAGCCGGGGTTGCACCGATGGTCTTCAACGGTGGTTATTTCGACCGACGTCACGCTTCAAGGTGGCCCGAATGATGTCTGGATTTTCCAGATCGCACAAACGCTAAACCTAGCCACTGCAAAAAGAGTGATCTTAGCGGGCGGCGCCAGAGCCGAAAATGTTTTCTGGCAAGTTGCGGGCGTAGTGACCCTAGGAGTCGATTCACATATGGAGGGCGTTATTCTGGCCAAGACTCTTATCGCTATGCAGACTCGTGCGACGATCAACGGCAAGTTGTTTGCCCAAACAGCAGTGACCTTGGATATGAATAAAGTCGTGGGCTTACCCGTCGCTACGGCTTGTGCCGCACCGATCTCGCCTGAATAAGGATGACGCGCCTGATCGTGCGCGCGGAGCAGCGGATCGAAACTGGGTGCGCCACCCTGATACAGTCTCTTATTGCCTGCTTGCATACCATATTCAGCGTAGGTAGGCGTGAACGCTCAGCCCTGGTGGCAACTTCCATTATCGTCTGAGTCCTGTGGTGCAGGTGCCGTGCGAGCCAGTTCTCTTTTGATAATCGCCCGGTTCGTGCCTATACATTCCTAGCAATATCGTTTTGCGTCATGCCCTATTTGCAGGGCGCGGGGCAACAGGGCTGGTTTGCGCTTCGAGGCTATGAGCAATGCCGATGTTAAGGCCACTCACTGCCGGGCGAAGATGACAATGCCAAACCCGTGGGCTTGAGAGTCAACAGATCCAGCACAGTCGCCCACATGCATGTAATATCACCGCGCCGTTTTGATTGTGGTCTGAGCTATAGTGCTAGCACCTGCCCAGCTACGGCTCGCTGTGAGCGCCAAAATAGCCAGCATTTCGAGGCCTGCTCGTCTGGACCAGTAACCTCTGGTCGAGTTTTCCAAGACCTGCAGTGACTGCGTTGAACGTCAAATGTCACGCGCAACCGGGCCGACTAATGCGCTTGGAAATACGCTGTTAACGAAAACCGTTCAACGAGTCTGGCATCCAAACAGCGGGAGCCTTTTTTGTGTTGGTTGCTCCAGTTCAGGTCGTTTCAACTGTTGTTCCATTGCACTGATGTGTCATTGATCTGGCGTCATCGTTACGTTGACTATAAATAATGTTAACGCGTTTTTCAGAACTATCATCAAGTAAGAGTTGATCTCTACAGACCATTTTCTGCCGCATCATTAGATATTGAGAGGGAGGTGCGCTGCTTTTGATGAAGTTTTGGTCAACATTGCGCTAATAGTGGCCAGAGCTAAAAGCCAAGTCGATCGCGTTGCTCTGATCTCATCAGTTTTCTGATGACCAGTGGGTGAATAGCAATCGCCTGTGGCGATGCTCGGGGCTTTGGCAGGTGATTGGTTGGTGCGTCAGATCTGGTATCCAGGTGCGGTAGTATCTTCTCAATTATTTCAGGATCATCTATATATGCGAAGATTTTGACCTCACCGCCACAAAGGCTGCAAGCTGAAATATTCATTTTAATGATCTGCTTGAGCCTTTCTGCCCAGCAAGTTGAGTAAAAAGGAGATAATAAAACATTGAGAATCGACCGGATATATTCTGGCCCAGTCGAGGTGGTTCTAGTGTTCCCAATGACTCAGGTACGATAGTGAGCATATTAGAGCGAATAATGCTGATTTCGGCTTGATTAAGTGCGGAATATGCGCCATAAAAATGCGCTGAATACGCAGGTTGATATCATCGTTGTGGTGTTTACGCCCTACGATGAGACCGCCATTGAGCTGACGCGGCCAGGAAAAGGTAGGCAGGAAAACGCTGTGCACCCTGTTCGGCCCAACAGATGGGATAGACGATAACAAGAATAGAAAGATCCACCAGAAGATCCACCGAGATGCCCACCAAGAGGTCAATCAAAAGGGGATACAGATGTCTACAAAACGAAGGGATAACGGCTGGTTTACTCGACTTGCCCAGGCTGGCCTGCTGCTCGGGATGTTGACGGCGACCAGTGCTAGCTGGGCTGCCAATCGGGGTACAGAGGCAGGACAATGGCAGTATCTGGGGGGTGATACCCAGCACACGCGCTATTCACCTGCAGACCAGATTAATGCCGAGAATTTTGCGGATCTTGAAGAAGCCTGGGTATGGGATGGTGCCAGTTTCTCAGCGCGCAGCGGTCGCTCTACGCCGTCCTATATCAACGGTATTCTCTACACCGTAGCGGGTCCGCGGCGGCATGTGGTCGCAATTGACCCGAAAAACGCCGAGACACTGTGGACCTATCGTGAACCTGACACGCCTCGTTACCAGTATTCAATGCGCAAGGATTATGGCAAGGGCGTGACTTACGCCGAAGTCGATGGTCGCGGTATCATTTACATATCGTCGCCCGCATTTTTTCTTACCGCCCTAGACGCTGTGACCGGGTTGCCCCTTGAAGGGTTCGGCAGTCAGGTTCCTATCAAGGGTTTCCCCCCTACCGGCGTGGTAGATTTGTTAGCAGACCTTGGTCATGAATATGACCCTTATGAAGGCATAAAGCTTGAGACCGGCTATATCACCTCGTCAGCCCCGCCGATCGTCGTCAATGGCATTATTGTTGTCGGTAATTCTCACGAACAGGGCTATAACCAGTCACGTCAGGAAAATATACCGGGTGATATCCTCGGTTATGACGCCCGAACCGGTAAGTTTCTTTGGAAGTTCAACGTGCTGCCGCGACCGGGCGAATTCGGCCATGAGACTTGGGAAAATGATGCCTGGAAATGGACCGGTGATATTTCATCCTGGGCGCCACTGGCAGCAGACCAGGCGCGCGGTATTGTTTATGTCCCCACCAATGGCGCGACGATGGATTTTTACGGGGGCTTTCGACCCGGTGATAACCTGTTTAGTACCAGCCTGATTGCGCTGGACGTAAAGTCCGGTAAGCGTCTGTGGCATTTCCAGATGGTGCACCATGATATTTGGAACTACGATACCCCGACAGCGCCGATTCTGATGGACGTGAACATCAAAGGTCAGTCGGTACCGATTGTGGCCCAAACGACCAAACAGTCGTTTGTGTATGCGTTTAACCGGGTAACAGGAGAGCCCCTGTGGCCTATTGTCGAGCGGCCGGTACCTGGGTCGAAAATTCCGGGCGAACAGTTGGCGAAGACCCAGCCTTTCCCGACCCGTCCAGCACCTTTTGATATCCAGGGTCTGACCGAGGATGACTTGATAGATTTTACGCCGGAGTTACGCGCCCAGGCGATTAAGAACCTGCTGCCCTATGATATTGGTCCACTGTTTCAGCCGCCGCTACATCGGGATAATGACGAAGGCAAGGTGGCTGCGTTGTGGTGTCCTGGTGATATGGGCGGGGTGAATATTGATGGTCCGTCTGCAGCTGACCCGGCAACGGGTATCTTGTATGTGACTTCGCGCAAGGGCTGTACCTCGCGGATCATTGTGCCAGGAGCGGAGCGCGATGCTATCATCGAAGCCCCGACCGGCAAGACGATTACAGACTATGCCGTGCTGCGTTACTCCCGGCCCAAGGGGCCTGACAACCTGCCCTTGTTCAAGCCCCCCTACAGCCGGATTACGGCGATCGATATGAACACCGGCGAGCATCTGTGGTATGTGCCAGTGGGTGAAACTCCGGCTGCGGTGCTTAACCACCCCGCGTTGAAGGACAAGCAGATCCCTAGCACGGGCTCTGGCAGTATTGCCAAGATGGTGGTGACCAAAACCTTGTTGATTTATGCGGATGTCGACAGTGCCGGCGCGCCGCATTTGTTTGCGCTGGACAAGGCGACCGGCAGGCAGGTGGGAAAGATTGAGATTCCGAAGCGGGCCAACTATGGGATGATGACTTACCTGCATGAAGGCAAGCAGTACCTGATGTTACAGACGGGCTCAACCTTGACGGCCATGGCTTTACCGGAATAGAGGCACTGCCGG
>JBLHRT010000033.1:0-15271 GCA_047626255.1 Candidatus Azotimanducaceae bacterium | reverse complement strand
TCGCCCATAGTAATCGCCAGACGTGGTTTCATGACGGGACGCCATCAATCAGATACTGCGCGACCACTGCCGGCGCCTGCATGGGCATAAAGTGGGTTAACTCTGGCAAATAGATATCCTGCGCATCAGGAAACAGCGCGGCTAAACCCGGGTACGTTGGCGATAGGCTGAAGTTCATCTCTGTCTGTGGACTATCTTGACGATAAGCACGCAATACCATCACAGGCATGGCAACACGACTTAGCACTGCATAAATATCGCGACTACGGCTTCCCATATAGATAGCGGCCTCAACGTCTGGCGGACAGGCCAGCACAAAACCTTCACCAGAAGGATTGGGTAACAAACCATACTCACAATAGTCCTGCAGTACCGCATCTTCCCAGACAGCGAAACCACCCCGACCGACGAAGTTTTCGACCATGGCCGCCACACTGTCAAACTGGTTACGACGCTTGGCGACCGGGTGCCGCCCCGCATCATCAAGGTAACTAACCTGTTGGTTAGCGCCCGCGTCATACGACGTCGGCGCCATAATGACAGGGTCTATCAACACCAGCCGGCGAAAACGTTCGGGCATCATCGCTGCCGCATGGGTCAGGCAATAGCCGCCCATTGAGTGGCCGGCAGCCACGAGGTCATGGAGGTCCAGCGCTATGATAAACTCAGCTAAGTCAGTGCTCAGTGCATCCCAGGTTATAGGGCCCGTATTATCGCTACGTCCATGGCCGCGCATCTCTAGAGCGATAACATGGCGATTGGGGAGCTTGAGAATAGTTTGATCCCAGCAGCGGGCGTGAAAACCCGTGGCATGAACCAGCAGGGTTGTGCCCTGCCCGGCATGCGCCTTGCCCCACTCAAACCAACACAGGCGCACATCACCCACCTGGGTGTAATTCTCCGTACAATCACTCATAACAGCTTCTCTAAACGATCTATCGACACGATTTATTAAACCAGAGACATCTCACGCGCGACCAAGATTAACAACCACCGTTACGGCGAGAAAGTCGACATGCTAGAGCTATCGACAACACAGTGCAACCCGCTACTGAGGATCGCTGTGACTTGTCTATAGCGCTAGGTGTGGCGATTCAACGCGCCCACATTCGCTCAATACGCAAGAGACCCCGCCGCTATCTACTGAAGCGTAGCCAAGTGCTCACCGTACGCCGAAACCGACAACCAAGCCGCTGAAGGCACAGACCGGCTGTCTCGAACCCCCAACTGAGGTTGGTCAGCCCAACGCACTACCGATCCATCGAGATCGATCAAATACTCATTGGTGACTATCTTATCTTGGATGTCACAATGGGCTTCAAACACCAGATGATCAGCCATGACAATACTGCGCTCGAGGCGCGCGCCAGACTTAACCTCACAATTTCGGCCAATCACAACGGGCCCGTTGATCACGGCATCTGCCTCAATAATCGTCCCAGCGTTGACGAACACTGCACCGCTTGTCACCACCGTTGACGGCTTCACCACCGCCCCCGTGGCGGCCCAGAAACGTCGACCAATGCGGGCACCGGGTATCTGCAACCGAGTCTGACGATCAAGGATCTCGCTAGTGGCCCGATGAATATCTTGAATATTACCGATATCCAGCCATGCACCCGTTGTTTGATAGGCATAGAACGGACAGCCCGCAGCTACGATGGCTGGCAATAACCCAGAGCCAATATCATACTCACCCAACGGGGGAATATAGTCGAATATCTTTTTGTCAAAAATGTAAATACCTGTATTGATGTCGCTGGAGAGCGCCGTGCCTGGCAATGGCTTTTCCTGAAACGACGACACGCGACCGTCATCGCCGGTCAATACCACACCGTATTTTTGCAATTGATCCTCCGCCATTGAGCGAGTAACAACGGTGGCAAGCGCCTCGTTGGCGTTGTGCTGGCGCACGACATCCCACAGGTCTACGTCAAAATAAGCATCACCACACACCACCACGAAGGTGTCATCAAAGTAATGCCATTTCTGCTGAACCTGACGCAGGCCACCTGCGGAACCCAGCGGTCGACAGTGTTGCTCACCGTCCGCAGAGTATCCTTCGTAAGAAAAAAGAATGCGCGCGTCATACTGTGCACCAGACTGGCAGAACTTAACGATCTCGTCACTCAAGTAAGAGGTATTGATCGCGATATCACAAATTCCTTGCTCCGTAAGACTCTCCAAAATCAGGTCAAGTATCGGGCGCCCAACTAACGGGATCAGAGGCTTGGGCACCTCCAACGTCATGGGTCGCAGACGTGTACCTTTACCCGCGGCGAGTATCATTGCTTTCATAGAGTATTGCTCCGTGGTAAATAGTTATCAAAAGTAAAGTTCATCAGCGTTAAGTTAATAAGTCCCGGCATAAAAACGCTGAAAATGACATGTCAATCGGTTAGATCTAATGATCTTATTTCTACGTTTTAAATCGGCTCGCCTAAAAGGCTGCTACCGTTCCTGGCAAGTACCATGCCGGGCAATATTTTGTTGATGACATCAGCCCAACGTGCGAGACCCGAGGGTGGCACGTAGACGATATCTCCGGACTGCAAAGGGACGTCGAGAGCCTCACCCATCAGTATCTCATTGAGATCAACGACGTAAAGAACGGGATTGGTGAGAGAGCCACGAACTACATGTACCTGACTGAGGTCTGCGTCTTTCGTGAAGCCTTTGGCAACGACCAGAGCCTTCGACAAAGGCATTCCCTCGCGAAACGCGAACATGTCAGGTCGTTGTACCTCGCCCAGAATGTAAACTTCTTCAGACAACGCAGAAGGAATATAGATATAATCATCAGCCCACAGTGGCACGTCGTAGCGCAGATCCCCTGTACGAAACAGCGCAACAAAATCTACGGGCAGCATCTCACCATTTCGCGAAATGAACGCATGACTCAAATCTGCCAATTCAATTGAGCTGGCATGAAACTGTCCCTGATTTAGACCACCAGATCTCGCCATCGCTTGCGTCAACGTCACCTGGGTATCCAAGGGATACATGCCAGGCTTCACCACCTGGCCAATAATCGTATAGCGCTGCGAGGCGAACCGCCTGACGACCACCGAGACTTTCGGCTCTTTCAAATAGGCCGCTAGCTGCGTTGTCAACATCCCTCGTAAATCCTCAACACTTTGCCTCTCAGCTCGGATGTCGCCAATCAAGGGGAACGAGACAAAGCCATCAGGGCGCACGGTAATACCATCAACTGTCAAGTCAGGTTCGTCGTAGACAGAAATCTGCAAGACATCACCGCGGCCTAACCGAAAGGGTCCTTGCTGTTTTGCCTTGATAACATCAAGTTGCGCAAACCGCTCAGCTTCTGACAAACCCACCGTTGTCAGCACGGGCGCTGGCGGCTTCGATAAGGGGTGCTCCACAGGACGATTGACCGTGTTGCCGCAGCCGACAAGAAAGACAAAGGTCATGAGAACCAGCATTCTCGTTAGTATTTTCGCTGTCGTTGTCGGGAGAGTCGTCATAGTCATGTTTAACCTCTGTTGGCACCGATATATGCCCGTCGAGGATGACTAATGCACGAGCCATGCCAATTCACTGGGATAGCCGTAAATCAGGTGCATTGACGCGAATCTGGCAAACTGCTTTGCAATCCGCAACAACCTATCGAGCTGATCGTTGCAATCTGAAACAGGTTTTTGAAACACCTATTGAAACACCTACTAAAACAATGATCGAAACAACAACACGAAATAGCGCCGTCGCACGGAAATTAGCGCACTTATCCACGCACTTATCCGCGCACTGCAGGCTGGTACGGTAATTGCTTGCTGTGATCTTTATATATATTCAACGCAATATCACCACTGAGTGCGATCATGACTAACGAGACACCTATGTATCCACAACGCCTGCTTATCGTTGACGACGAACCTAATGTACGGCGTGCTATTAAACGCATATTTCGCCGCGAAAAATGGGAAATCAGCGAAGCCAATAGCGGCCAAGAGGCACTCACTGCAATGTACGGCACAGACTTTAATCTGGTGATCTCCGACCTGAAAATGCCCGTTATGGACGGCATTGAATTCCTCGCTATAGCGAAGAAGGCCTTCCCAGACACCAGTCAGATGATGATTAGCGGTCACGCGGGCAGCAGTGAACTCGCTGCCGCGATCAATGCCTGCAATATCGACACATTTCTAACCAAGCCTTGGAGTTCAGATGACCTGATTAAAAATGCCCAGCAAAGCATGTTAAATAACTGCCAACAACGGCAACTGTCCTTAAGTCACGCCAGCGTCAGTGCTGAGGTGAAGGCAGCCGCCGAACTACAGTTAGCCACCCTGCCGCAGCCTATTTCAGCACCGGACCTGCGCGTAGACTGGCTGTTTCAGGCGTGTACAACACTCGGAGGAGACGGCTTTGGCTATCAACGCAGAGACAATCAGCTAGATTTTTACTTGCTTGATGTAGTCGGCCATGGGGTCGCCGCAGCGATGGAATCGTTTGCCTTGCAGCAAACGTTAAATCGAGCTGATATGCGTTACCCTGCTCAGGTTGCGACCAAGATGAATACAGATTACGCGTACCGAGACGACCCCATGCACTACTTCACGTTGTTATGCGGCAACGTCGACCTTAGCAGCGGGCTCGTGACTTACTGCCAGGCGGGCCATCCCTCCCCTATCCGAGTCGGCGACAGCGGTATCGTCGACCCAGGCCAAGGTGGCTTGCCCATCGGCATCATCGACGCACCCGACTACCAAGTACAGATTATCGAACTTGCCCCGGGCGATTCATTACTGCTACATTCTGACGGCTTCGCTTCTCACCTGGACACGAACTTGCAACAATGGCTAATCGAGAACCAAAACATGGCTGCGCATCACAGAAAATCTATTATGGACGGCCTCATGCGCTGGCGCCACCAACAGCCTATTGACGATGATGTATCGGCTATATTGTTGACGTTGCCGACATGCACCTGAGTATTGACGCCAACCTTGACCACGTCACTGACGCCTGTCAGCAACTACTCGCAGCTATCACTCTACCCGTGGATCACATGGCTGTAGAGCTTGCCCTGACCGAGGCGTTGAACAATGCCATTATTCACGGCAATCAGATGCGCCCCGACACCATCGTCAAAATACAACTGCTCACCCATGCCGACACGGTCACCTTCGTCATCACCGACGCCGGCTCTAGCCTTTGTGATGACATGCTAACAGCGCCTCTAGCGGACCTTGACGCGACATCCGGACGCGGACTGGCCTTGATCAAGACTCTTGCAAGTGACACCCGTATCATCGACGGCAGCTTGCGTATCACGTTTATTGCGTTGCCGCCGGCCTAGAACAAGGTGCCCTATGAATAAAGTGACCACAACCCTAATAGGGCCGATGCACGCCCGCGCCATTCACTGGACTGTTGCTCAGTCTTATTGCTCACCGCTTGGGCCAATAACAATGGCAACTGGCTAACAATCTGTTCACGTGGGTGACGCAGTACGGAAGCACCCGACAAACAAGCCCGGCGGTGACGCAGGTGACGTAACATGTTCTTAACAGGCTGCTGACAACCCTGATTCTTAGCGAGACTGCTACTGGCGTACGCTTTCCAGCCCAAACCTCGCCCAGATTTAGCAGAACGTTTATCAGAACCGTTCGCCTCGTCCCCAATTGACAGACATAGTCGGCGTGACTCAAGACCAGCGAAAGCCTGCAACCAATCAGCCGTGACGCAAGAAAGATCAGCCAGCCGCCAAGTAATACCCTCGTCGGGACGAAATCGAATATCGATGGCACGATTGAAGTTATCCGCCAACCTATTTTCAATCGGCAGGTGATGTACGCTATGGCGCTTATCGCTATAGTGCAGACTGTATTGGTTCGCTAACGCCAGGTACACGTCGCCGATCGCGAGATAGTTCTTATTAATATACTTCGACAACTCAGCTCTGCCTGGCTCGAGATGATTGAGCAGCAACAGACACCCCCGATTGGTCATCATCCGCGTGAATTCACCCAAAGAGACGTCACCCAGCGGCATTGCCTGCATCGACAACAAAATATCCGGGTCACCCCAGATGACTCTGTGCCCAGATTGCATCTCAGCGTGCATCAGCGAATAATCCAAGCTTGGCAGATCTTGTTTTAACATCGGGAAAAAATCCACCTCGATACCCACCGCATCATCGAGACAAGGCAGCGCAGCAACCAGACGCTTCACCCTGGCGCGACTAACACCATCAAACACCAGAAAATAGTCATAATCATTGTAAGGCTGGCAAGTACCGTCCGATGCAAAGACATAACCACCCTCAGATCGCCCATAGCCACCTATCATGACGATAGCGGCCAGCACCCCGTGGGGTAATGCCGCAACTATCGCTTGGGCGATCAATTGCTGGTGCGCATGAATGACCTCGTTAGCTTGTTGATTATCGTCAAAGGTATAACGCATATTAAGTCTCCAGGCTTGCTCGAGAGCTATGATCAATTTCTTTCTTGCGATTAAGGCTTGTTCGCAGCCCAACACGCAGACCCTGCCAGCGCCCAACCTTCTGCGCCACACGCAGAGGTACACAGTGCAGCAGACCGTCGATAGAGCAACGCCGAAAACTGTAAGCAGTGTCGCGGAGAATTTCCATCACGAGGGGCATAAGAAAATAACGCGTGAATGATGTATTGAGCTCACTACGTGGAAAGATAAATGCTTCAGCCTTGCCTTCACCGAATTGCCGCTTCCATGACTCTCGCAGTGAGTAGTTATGCGAATGACAGGCTTTCGCCGCCGCCACATACTCAATGCCCAACCCGGCTTGCTTAAGGCGCCTGGACCACTCGATATCTTCCGAGTACTGCATTTGCGGCTCAAACGGAAATTCAACCAGTGTCGACTTACGCGCAGCAGCATTAGCCATTGAGAAGAAATGCAACCAGTTCGCTGAGATACGCCCATCACCAAAGGCACGCTCAGTGTCCTTGATGAACAGTGAGCGACAATTATGACGAGCCGTTTGTCGCCCGAAAGTCGCCCCCACTTTCTTCACCCCCTCGTTGACTATCGGGGCAATCAGATCCTCCAGCCAGGTATCGCTGGTTGGCGTAGCATCAGAATTAAGGAACACGATAATCTCGTTATCACAAAAAGAGACCGCCTTATTCAGCACCCGAGCGGGGTTATAACTGGCAGGGTCATTCACCATCACACGACCTGGGTTATTGTTGGCGAGGATGACCCTAAGCGTTCCGTCATCTGAGCTGGAATCATGATTCCACAACTCGAAGTCCTTGAATGACTGTTTTCGCAATGCCTTGAAGGTCCCACCAATAGTTTCGATATCATTATATGACCGCATAATAATCGCGACTTTGGGTCGTCTTGATAAGATTTTTTTTGATGACACTTTTCTTGATGGCATTGTTAATGATGGCATAACTGCCTCCATAATAGTTGCTGCTTGTGTTGACGCTGAATCTGTTGCTGCACTTTGGGTAGAGCGACTAAGAAGCCGGCCAACATGAAAAACTCGACGGTGATGTAAGTTTGGCGAAAGAACCATTCCAGAGCGCCCTGCATGAACAGCCCGACCATGCCAATGGTGATGCCAATCGCCATGCTCGACACTAATACTGAGTGCTGCTTCCCTACCAATCGATAACCCAGACGAAAGAAGTTGAGCAGCATGCAAACAAAGACGAAGAGGCCTGGCCAACCCATTTCACAGGCATGTAGCAGGAAAATGTTGTGCACAATGCCGCGATCCACAGGATTATCGATAAAGCGGATGTAACTCGTTTCATTAATCGCGTGGGAGTAGTTGTTTAGCCCAACGCCGAGAAAATGATCGTTGGCCATGGCGAACGCAGCAGCATTAGCGTAGCTGCGGCTTTCACCTGACTCCTCAGGTGCATTCACGAAACGGTCGACCAGAGCTGGGCCAACCTTGGCCAGCAATGGCAGCGCGAGCAGGCAAAGCACAGCAATAATCTGCAGCTTACGTGGCTCCAGTCGATCCTTGAAACTCAGCAACATCACGAGCCCGTAACCGACTACCATCACAGTGATGGCGCCCCTTGAGAATGTTGCCAGCACCATCAAGCTGCCCATGGCTAATACACTCCAGTAGACCGCCCGACGGTATTGTGCGTGCCCCAGTAATAAGGCGAAGAAAATCATATTAATAAAGTTGATATAACCCGCCAGCGTATTGGAATGCGGCGTGGTGCCCGGCGCCCGATAGATGCCATGCAGACGCTGGTTGATGACAAATATAAATTCAATAAAAACAATAGCGGCCAGAATATTGATGACAAAGGCCAAGTCCGCTTCCTCGTTGAGGTAGTTGTAAGCAACAACGAACACAGTCACGCCCCGTACCAGTTTCATCAGACCAAAGCCCGCGTAGACCGGTACATACGCCACCAGCAATGAGGCCGCGGCGAGAAAAAAATAAGCCAAGACCAGGCTGCCATTCGGCGGTATCAAACTGAATGACTTCTTGCGCCAGCGCGGCGACAACAACATCACCAGCAGCAGGGAGACCACCATCCAATCGGTAATGCCGATCTCAAAACCACGCGTATCGCCCCGATACATTTCCATCGACACAAAATTGATATCAATAAGATATGCGGTAGAGAAAAATGCCCCGGCGACCAGATAGCGCTCAGCCCATTTAAAGGTGATGCCCATCCAGGTAGCCACTGGCACAAAGCCCAGTGTCAATACAATGAACAAGACCTGTTTAGCCTCCATGACGCCTACTTAATCTCAACTGTCATGCCTGCACTGGCGAGTGCCAGCGTTGGAAACAGATCAAAAACCTGATGCAGACGCGTCAACTCGAACAACATCTGGGCCTGCTTAGATGGGTTGCACAAAGCAAAGCGTCGACCTTGGGCCGCCGCGTTCTTTCCCAGCATGACGAGAAAGCCTAGGCCTGTTGAATCGATAAAACTGATGTCTTGCAGGTCCACAACGAGCGGCGTACGCGCCTGCCCTGGCAGCACATCAAACATCGCTTTCTGGTTATGTACATAAGCCGCATCAAGACGACCCTGTAACGCCAGAACCTCGACATTGCAGGCGGCACCTGCCTGCAGACGCTCAACGTTAGACGGATTCGCAGTGGACGCGCTCGGCATCTCGTTAGTCGTCATCTTCGCGTGTCTAATCATCACAAACTCCTAAAGTTCAATGAGGCTTTTAGGCCGTTAGTTACCGGCGTTACCGGTCTTTGCAAAATACATCGATTAGACTCAATCAACGCAAGTCACATAAGGCGCTGCACTAACCGTGCCACTCTGTTGAGATGTTCAATTTTTCATGCACTCTCGCTATTTCTGCGCCGGAATAAGCGGCACGGAGCCAGCGCGATATCAACACAACATTCTCCCTGCTCGTTTGAACATTGATTTGATAAAGATTAGCGATTTGCCGGGCTATTGGATCGTCCTGCCCGAAATCCGCAAGGCTGATAACCCCAGCCAAACAAGCCATTGGCAACGACTCGACAACACCCGACGAGATCTCCTCGCGCGCGCCGAACAGCGGCTGTGCCCCGCGGAGCACGGCAAACAACCAGGGTAGACGCACGTGTATAGGGTGATCACTGACAAAGCCGGTGACCACGCGCGACTCATCAAGCCCGCTCTCATGACAACCTCGACCTTGCCCCAGCGTCTGCTGTTGACGCCGATGGGTGAGCCCAAGGCCGAGCATTAGGGGCAACGTCAGCAGCACTAGCAGCGCGGCTATCAAACGCTGAGACACCGGTACTGATAGCGTCGAACGATGGATCTGACTGAACAGCGCCTCGTCATCAAGGTACAACGCTGTCTGGGTCGGTACGTGGTATACAAAATGACCATCAATCACCATGTCGCAAATATCAAGTTGCGAACCAATTTGCGAATTCGACAGGATGACAGTATTCCTAACCACCGTATCAGCACCGACATCCACAAGGCCCGCAATCACTGATCGCTCCAGCGTCACAGCACGATCGATCACGACTCGGTTACCGACACTGACCGAGCCCAGCAGACGTGCTTCGCCACTGATATGACAGTTAGGCTCAATCTGCTGCTCAGCCGCCTCATCAAGCCGCAACATATTCGCGGCCCAGTAGCCATCAATGGTTGTCAGCGCCCCGGCAGTAGACATGGGCCGCGCTGTTAGCAGGCTACCAGCAGCCGTTGCTCGATTGTCGCCATTGCCCATCTCCAGCACGGGCGGCATGGCGTTGAGCAGAATGAACGCGCAATCGTCATGCCCAAAGCCCTGCGTTAACGTCAGCGCTTGCTGCCAATCTTGCAAACAGGGTGTACTCAGGTATTCGACACTGTTGAAGCCCCATCGCTCGCCATCGCGAAAAACCTGACGTAACTGCTCAGGGAACCGCGAAGAGACAATTAGTAACTCTTCAATACCCGCGTCGTGCAGACGATCACCCCAATGCTCTGCCAGACTTCGGCCGTGAATTGGTAGCATCGCCATTGATCTGTTTTGTAGCAGAGGCTGCAGATCGTCGCTAGACTCGAACTCCACCAGAATGGCTCGTTTGATGGTGATAGGCGACGACTGCTCACAGCGCCCGAGCCCTAGTACCGGCGCGGACGAAGACTGGGGCGTGGCGGTGTTAACGTCAGTGAGGGCATTCATTAGTACGCCCCTTTGGCGCCGATCACGGCAGGTATAGTACGCAGTAAAATCCTCAAGTCCTGTGACAGGGCTTGCTGCTGAATATAGTCACGATCAAGCTTTACCTGACCAATGAAGTCGATATCTGAGCGGCCCGAGACCTGCCACAGGCAAGTAATACCGGGCACCACTTCCAGACGCTGGCGGTCATTCAGGCTGTAGAGGGCAACTTCGGCGGGCAGCGGTGGCCGTGGACCCACCAGACTCATGTCGCCACGCAGCACATTGAGCAACTGCGGCAGCTCGTCCACCGAATAGCGACGAATAACTCGACCGACCCCGGTAATGCGCGGATCCAACTTGATTTTGAACACCACGCCTGCAGCCGACTCGTTGGCCGCTTGCAGTTGCGGCAGGCGTTTCTCGGCGTCAACTACCATGGAGCGAAATTTGAGCATCTTGAATGTCCGACCACGCACACCAACACGGGTCTGGGCGTAGAAAACCGGGCCGGGATCGCTCAAGAAGATACACAGCGCGGTTAGCATAAATACAGGCGAGAGGATCACCAAGCCCATCCCCGCCGCGCATACATCAAGCGCTCGCTTAACCACGGCATAGCGGCGGGTTAGGCGCGCAAAGACCCAGCGACGTTGCAGGCGGGCCATCACAAGCGCAGGCCGACGCGCGCCCTGCGCCAAGCCCTCGTACTTCGCTTCGACACGATCCAGCACTTCAAAATCACGCCAATTGTCAAAGTGCCTCACGCCCTCTACCCGCGGTTCGATGGGATCCGCTGTCACGGCACTTGTTACCAAGGGTGCCACCGGTGGATTCAGGCGCTTATGCGCTATATGCCGGAGAACGCGATACAAAAACAGCGGGTTACCCAAAAAGTATCGACGTACAAGGCGCCCCGGCTCCTGCATGAAGCGCACGACCCATTCAAAGCCGAGCTTTCGCACCCAGCCTGGCGCGCGGCTCACTTCCCGCGCGACAAAGTCCAACAACCCACCCACACCCACAGCAACACCTACCGTTAGCTGTGCTTGGTTGGCCTCAATCCAACGCTCTTGATGCGGTGCGCCGAGCGCTACAAGAAGAATATCGGCACCACTGGCATTAATGTCACCGACCACGTGATCCCGCTCTGCTGCACTAAAGAAGCCGTGCTGAGTACCCGCCAGCGTCAGACCGGGATAGCGGCGCATGGTGCGTGCCGCGGCTCGCTCGGCCACACCCGGCTTACCACCCAATAAGTAGATCGACAGACCCTGCGCCATCGCCTGCTCACACAACAATGGATACAGGTCCGTGCCGTTAACATTGTCTTGTATCGGTTGACCATCGAGTTTACAGGCATAACGGACACCAGAGCCGTCACCGAAGACATGATCCTGACGCCCTAACAGGCGGGCATAGCCGACATCCGTATACGATAAGTTCAAACAATCGGCATTCACAAAAGCCACCGATGTGACTGACGACTTATCGATGGCCGCAGCACCGAGTAATGTCGCCGCCTGGTTCAGATTGACGTCATCAATGGCGACATCAAAAACATGAACTGTTGATTTCACTGTGTATCCTCCGCAGATCATTTCACATGTTGTTGTGCGCGACTTAGCGCCTCTCTGAAGAATATGCAGAAGACGTGCCAGAATGCTACAGAGCGCATAGAACCGTCCTATTTGCGAGAAACTGCTGTTCTGACAAGCATTCTGCAAAGCACAGACCAGACCTCATTGCATTCTGCAAAACCATGCTGATCAGACCCCATGCATCATGCAAAAACAACGCATAAATAGGGGCCGCAAGGGATTGGCACGGGCTTTGCTTCGATCTTGTCAGGAACGACACAAACCCATCGCTGGAGCGCTACATGAAGAAGCTAACACTCTTGATTTTTATCGATGCACTTGGCTGGGAAGTATTGAAGACTCGTCAATTTCTTGAAGTAGAATTGCCGCATCGGCAGAAACTGAAATCTGTACTCGGCTATTCATCAGCCTGTGTACCGTCCATCTTGTCGGGCAAGCAGCCCAAGGATCACGGTCATTGGTCGTTCTTTTTTGCCAACAACGACAGCTCACCGTTCAAGGGCCTGAGCTTACTGCGCTTCTTGCCCTTCCAATCAAGGGGCCGGGTACGCAACAAGATCAGCAAATGGCTGAAACGCATTCTGGGCTGGACCGGTTACTTCCAGCTTTACAACATGCCGTTTAGCCACATTGACCGTTTCGACTATTGTGAAAAGAACGATATCTTTGCTGATGACGGCATGAATAAAGGCACTCAGATTTTTGAGTATTGTCAGCAGCAAGGAGTCTCGTTTCATGTGTCTGATTGGCACGCCTCTGAAGCCGCGAACATCCAGAGTCTGAAAGATGATATGACGCAAAAGCATCCTTCATTCGCTTTTCTTTACCTGGCGGACATGGATGGCCTGCTGCATCAAGTCGGTAAGGCAAGCCCTGAAGTAGACACCAAACTAGAATCGTATGAGCAACAGCTGCGTGAAGTGATTGATCTTGCAAAACAAGAGTATGGTGAAGTCGACATCAACATCTGCTCTGACCATGGTATGGCGACCGTCGAAAAAGACGTCGATTTAATGGCCCGCGTCGAAGCACTACCCCTGACCTTCGGCGAGCAATACCTTGCCGCTTATGACTCTACTATGGCGCGCTTCTGGTTCTACGACGACCGCGCACGCGAGCAAATCGAGGCCGTGCTAAACGGCTGCACCGAGGGACAGATACTGGACGATGCAGAACTCGCCCGCCTAGGTTGCGATTTTGACAACCAACAGTATGGTGAATTGGTGTTCTTACTCGACGCGGGCAATATTATTTGCCCGAGTCACATGGGTGTCAAGACTATTACGGGCATGCACGGCTACCACCCAGATCACGCCGATTCAGACGCCGTGTTGCTGTCAAACGTTGCGCCCCCCACAGCGACTGTCGGCATCACCGATCTGTACGCACTCGTCCAGCACTCGGTAGCATCGGCATGAAATGGGCAGTCAACATCGCATCCAACTACCTGCGCTTTATCGCCTCGCTGTTGATTATGGCGATGATGACGCCCTACATCATCAAGACCATAGGTCTCGATGACTACGGCTTGTGGATACTTGTCTACGCCGCCATCGGCATGATCAATCTATCTGATATGGGTTTTGCCACCGCGGCAGTAAAATTCATCGCCGAACAAGAAGGCGCCAACAACCATGCACGACGCAACGCCTTACTGGGCAGCCTGCTGATCGCCTATCTGATTATTGGTATGACCTGCGCCGGCCTAGTCTTGGGCCTAGATGCAGCGCAATGGATTCCAGGCGGCTCTACGAAAAGTGCTGCGCTGAGCAGCAATCTGTTTGTTTTACTTGGCCTAACAACAGCTATATGCCTAACATTCAGCGTCTTTCGTGCCGCCCTTATCGCCAGCGGCCAGCAAACAGCGCTGAACTTGCTAACCCTGATTGTTATGGTGGCGCAAGCAGCGCTCACCTACGTACTGCTTGAGCAAGGCGCTGGCATTATGGGTATTGCCCTCGCTAATTGTTTCGGACTGCTGTCTCAGGCGTTCCTGACACTGCCCCTGTGTGCACGTCTGTTACCGCACTTTCGACCGATGCTGACGAAGTCCTGGCGCGCCGATCTAGGCCCTATTGCTAAATTCTCCTGCTGGGCCTTTATCGCCAATGGCGCATTCATGCTGATCCTGCGGATCGATCCATTTATCGTTGAGGCCATGTTATCACTGCAAGCCGTCGCGCTATTAGGTATCGCCTTGAAGATTGCTGAACAGATACTGCTATTCAACAAACAGTTCTCAAACGCGCTGATGCCACTCATAGCGCAGCAGCACGGCCGCGGCGAACAAGCCGGGCCAGCACAACTGTTCAAGCTCGGCACAAAATATCTGTTAGTATTTGCCGTCCCCTTTACCTTGTTGACTGCCGTTAGTGCCGAGAGCCTGATACACGCCTGGGTTGGTCCACGGATGACGCCAGCAGCACCGACTTTGATGGTCCTGTGTGTCGCCGCATTGCTGTCGACCATGCAACTCAATGCCGCCAACGTACTTGGCATGACAGGCCATGCGCGCCATGTGGCATTGATCATGCTTGCGTCAGCGATGACCAAAATCTTTGTCACTATCAACATTTTTCCGTCCGTTGGCATCATCGGCTGCGCCGTAGGTACCCTTGTCGGCGCACTCCTGTTTGAGTGCTTGGGCAACCTTCACAAAGCTTGTCAACTAACGAACCAATCACTGCTCAGTTTCTTCCAGCAGGCTATCGCACCTGGCATGATCAGTAGCATGCCCTTCGTCGCCATCAGCCATTATTTCAATGTCGCAAGCGAGCATCTTTTGAGCTTCCCAGCGCTATTACTCATTAACGGAATCGCTGGTATTGCTAGCCTGGTGACGTTTTACGTGTTCTTCGTCAAAACCGCCGAACGCCAGTGGCTTGCCCAGTTTTTTAACAAACATTCAAGCAAGCCTTCAAACCAACGCTCTATTCAGGAGTCGACCTCATGTCAGCTATGCGCATCACGTTAAGCACCATACACAAGCAATTGCGCGCGGCCTTGTTGACACGTCGTCTTGCGGGCGCCGGCCAGCAACTACAACTCGATGCGGG
>JBLHRT010000032.1:0-15302 GCA_047626255.1 Candidatus Azotimanducaceae bacterium | reverse complement strand
CCGGTCAGAAGGTGTTGATCAACGGCGCCTCCGGTGGGGTGGGCACGTTTGCTGTGCAAATCGCCAAGTCTATGGGCGCTGAAGTCACCGGGGTGTGCAGCACCCGTAACGTCGATATGGTCCGCTCGATAGGCGCTGATTATGTGTTTGACTACAAGCAAGAAGACTATACCGAGAGTGGTCAGCGCTATGACCTGATTGTCGACATGGTCGGCAATCATTCGCCATTGGCAAACCTGGAGGTTCTTACTCCCAACGGCGCATTAGTGATGGTCGGTGGACAAAGTGGTAATTGGCTAGGACCCTTGCTGGGAATGCTCAATGCAACGTTACTGCAGCCATTCGTCGATCAGAAAATGATCTCCTTCATCGCGATTCTTAAAGCGGACGATCTGACAGTCTTGGCGGACCTTATGCTGGCCGGAAAAATGACCCCGGTGATTGATCAACGGTATTCACTGAGTGATATTCCTGCGGCGATTGCGTACTCTGAAGAGGGTCATGTGCGGGGCAAAATCGCAGTGCATATGGAGTAGTCTGTGCAGACAATTTTGCGGTGATGGCGGTTTAGGTGGGTGATTATTGTCCGAAATGGCTAATCACCCCATCGGCACGACATGCAGTTTCGCGGAACGCGCCAAGGCATCGAGTTCGTCGCCTCCCTCTAACGAAGATGTCAGTCGCCCCTTGGCATATTGATTAGAAAGGTCTACCAGCAATCTTGAGATCCATCTAAAATCATCGTCTTCCAAGCAGACCTCTGCCAGAGGATCATCCTTGTGCACATCAAAACCCGCTGAGACAAAAATTAAATCGAGCTTGTGCTTTTCGATAGTGGGAATCCAATCTCGTTCAATGAGTGCGCGAAATGACTTGCTGTTGGTGCCTGAATAAAGCGGTGTGATAATAATGTGGTCGTTGCTGAAGTCGAGATATCGATGCGGGTAGAAGTGATTTTGGAAGCTCGAGCAAACCAGCACTTCTGGACGATCCTTAAAGAAATCCACCGTACCGTTGCAATGGTGGACATCAAAATCACAAATCGCAACGCTGTTAAACAAACAAAAACCAAATGCCGATGCGATCTCAGCATGATGGCCCGGAGGCCTGATCGCACAAAAAGCCCGATTGGCTTCACCGTTAAGTACACGGGTTGTCGCCTCAGCAACAGCGCCCGCAGCCAGTTTCGCAGCGTGGGTGCTGCCCCTGCTCATATAGGTATCAGGATCTACCTTAATCACGGCGCCGGCTGGCTCCGATGTTTCAATGTGTTTCAAATACGTTTTTGGGTGAACCCGAAGCACATCCTCATCGCTAATCTCAGATGTCATTACCTCCTTCATATCTGCGCGGATGCCAGAACGGGTGAGCTCATCCATGACTGCCCTTAGCCTCTCCGGTCTTTCTGGATGGCCGGGCATTTCGTGGTGCATGCAATCAGGGTGAGTCAGTTGCCGCTGTCAGGGTCCTGCTCATTGTTGCGCTTCGCCAGGTTCATAAACCAGCGCATTTCCCAGCCTACACAGAGGACGCCTACACCGATGAGTACACCCTGGACGTTGGGCGACTCTAGCCAGGCGACAGGCGCTGCAAGCACACCACCAGCAATGGAGGCAGCGAGGCAAATAAGCGCCGCGCCAACAAGGCCCATCACCAGCGCAGTGGCGAAACCTACGGGGTCGTCCATCGGTGTCTGACGCATTCGTTATACCTCCTTACATTGTCTTGCATGCACGGCCTTGAACAGCCATGAGTACTATCGAACAAAATCACTTCCTAGTACATGACCTATTGATACGCTTTTGTGAGAAATCTGCAGGTTAGGTTTGATCCGTACAGAACATTTTTGTCAGTACCGCTGAGACGTGAAAAAGAGACTCGAGACACCTCCTAGTCACGAACTTATCGCTCAAGTGGTGCTGTCTGTTGGTTTTGGCGCGCATAGTGCCCGAGTATCCCGCAGATACAGGCTCGTCTGAGTGTCGCAGACTAGTCCGCAGATAGATTGCTGTGCCCTTTTCTTCCACAGCGCGCTATGCTCTTGACTCTCAAAAGACTCGGTTACAGCGACCCTTATGCTAAAAATCCTGATCGCCAACCGCGGTGAAATTGCCGTCCGTATCATAGACACCTGCCGCAACATGAAAATTCGCAGTGTGGCGGTGTACTCCGATGAAGACCGCGACGCGGTACACGTATTGCACGCTGATGAGGCGGTGCATATCGGGCCTGCTGCAGTCGAAGAATCCTACCTCAATGGCGCGCGCATTCTTGATGCCGCGCGCCGCTGTGGCGCTGACGGCATCCACCCGGGTTATGGTTTTCTGTCGGAAAATGCTGGCTTTGCCCGAGCCGTCGACGCTGCAGGCCTCGTTTGGATAGGCCCACACGCAGATGCCATGGAAGCCATGGCCAGCAAGATTCGCGCGCGTGACATTGCCCAACAACAACAGGTACCGGTGATCCCCGCCTATACGCTGGCAACGGAGGCCGGGGCTTCGGACCTAGCTGCTATCAACGCCATGGGCTTGCCACTATTAGTCAAAGCTTCCGCAGGGGGTGGTGGTATTGGCATGCGCGAGATACACGACGCACAGGACTTGAGTCAAACTATTGCTCAGGCGCGCTTGCAGGCCGAGCGCCAGTTTGGCGACGGCGCACTGATTATCGAACGCTTACTCAGCAATGCGCGCCACATTGAGGTACAGGTGCTGGGTGACCAGCACGGCAACCTGTTACACCTGCACGAACGCGACTGTTCACTGCAGCGCCGCCGTCAGAAACTCATCGAGGAGGCCCCTGCCCCTGGGCTTGATCTCGCCTTGCGCCAACAACTGCGGGACGCAGCGCTACGCCTAGCCGCCGCGGTGAATTATCACGGCGTGGGCACCGTAGAGTTTCTGGTACAAGGTGAGGAGTTTTTCCTGCTGGAGATGAACACCCGCCTGCAGGTTGAACATGGCGTTACTGAAGAAATCTGCGGCCTAGACCTGGTGCAATTACAGGTAGAGGTTGCCATGGGGCGGGCTCTGCCTATGACCCAAGAGCAGGTGAGCTGCGAGGGCCACGCCATCGAGGCGAGGATTTACGCTGAGGATCCCACGATGTTGTTCGCACCTTCGGTGGGTGAAGTGAGTGTCTTTGAAAGTTATATCGGTGAAGCCGTACGCCTAGACAGTGGTGTGGCAGCAGGCTCGCGCGTCAGCCTGCATTACGATGGTTTGTTGTGCAAACTCATTGCTCATGGGGAAGACCGTCAGGCAGCGACACGGGCATTGGTTAACGCATTGCGACAGCTGTGCATTGCCGGTGTCACCACCAATGTACGTCTGTTGGTCGCGTTACTGCAGTCGCAGGATTGGCGTGAGCAAACCCTACATATTGCGACCGTGGAACAGCAATTAGCCCAACACTTAAGCGCCGCAAGCATCCCAGACGCCGACCTTAATACCCTGAGTATGGCAGCCACCGTGTGGCAGTTTCTCAGCAATCCGCCCGCCGCCGATCTCGTGCCATGGCCCGGTGGTTTCCAGCTATCACGCAACACATCTTGGGGTTATGCCGGACAGGACCTTAGTCTCGACTGGCGTTGGGCCGCGGCTAGCGCATTCGAGTTTGAGGCCGGTGCCGTCAACCTACAAATTCTTGCTTTTGATGCTGACGAGCCAGGGTTGGCGCTGGAGATCGACGGCATTCGCCGACAATTTTATTTTCACGCCCTTATCGACGGGGTCTGCGTGTGGGAATCGCAACTCGGTGCCGCCAGCTTCACGCTGCAGTCTGCGGCCAACAAACCAATCAGCCAAAGGCAGGCCGGTCATTGCATTAGCGCTGGACCCGGTCAAGTGTTGCAGGTGCTCGTCGAACCGGGGCAAAGCGTTAGCAACGGGGACTCTCTCGTTGTGCTTGAGTCGATGAAAATGGAAAGCACGTTAACCGCGGGCTGCGACGGCACCGTCGGCAGTATCACCATTGCCGCCGGCGATCTGGTGGAGACCGACCAACTGTTGATAACCATAGAACAGGCACTGGAGGTACGACAATGAGTTGGCAAGCCGAAGTTGATGAGATTAACAAGCGCCGCAAGCTGGCACGAGCACAAGGCGGCGAAGCATCAATAGCGCGCCACCACGCCAAAGGCAAACTCACACTGCGGGAACGTATTCACGCGCTATTGGACGAAAACACCTTTCGTGAAACCGGGCCCATGGCGGGCGCGGCGACCCTCAACGACGCCGGTGAAGTGGATTCATTTGATCCAGCCAACTACATCTTAGGCGCGGGTGACATTAACGCCCGCACCGTGGTGGTAGGCGGTGAAGATTTTACCTTGAAGGGCGGCTCGCCCAACGCGGCAGGGTTTCGCAAGAGTGTGTTTGCCGAGCATCTGGCGTTGGAGATGCGCGCACCACTCGTGCGCCTGATGGAGGGTGGTGGCGGCAGTGTCGCCGGTGGTGGCGGCGACCCGAAGAAGCCACGTACGGTCGGCGAACCCCCGCACACGCCACCACGTTTCCAGGTGATATCGGAAGCGCTGAATAAGATTCCCATTGCCTCGGCAGCACTGGGACCGGTTGCTGGACTACCCGCTGGCAGGCTGGTTGCTTCCCATTTCACGGTGATGACCCGCAACACCTCACAAGTCCTCATTGCCGGACCTTCCGTGGTGGAACGTGCGCTGGGCATTAAGGTGACGAAGGAAGAACTCGGTGGACCACAGGTACATCTGGCCTCGGGCGTGGTGGATAATATGGCGGAAGATGAATATGACGCATTGCGACAAATTCGCACCTTCCTCAGTTATTTTCCGCAAAACGCCTGGCAAAGTGTACCGCGCATTGCCTGTGACGACCCCGTTGATCGTCGTGACGAGGCGCTGTTGTCGATGGTGCCACGGGATCGGCGCGAAACCTTTGACATGCATGCGTTGATAGATGCTGTCGTCGATCGAGGCAGTTTTTTCGAGTACGCGGCGACTTACGGCCCGGCGTTGATCACGGGCTACGCGCGACTCAATGGCCAGAGCGTAGGTATTCTTGCCAACGACTGCCGCTTTTTCGCCGGTGCCATGAGCGCAGAAGCCGCGCAGAAGACCCGCCGCTTTATCGAAACCTGCGACAGTTTCCATATTCCCATTGTCACCGTCGTCGACGAACCGGGCTTCATGATCGGGCCGGAAGCGGAAAGTGCCGCGACGATTCGTTACGGTATGGCAGCGGTCGCTGCCGCCACCACATCCGTGGTGCCTTGGGCTAGCGTGATGGTACATAAATCATTCGGGGTGGCGACCGCCGCACATTTCTCGCCAGACAACTACGTACTCACCTGGCCGTCAGTGGCCGGTGGTGCCCTACCCGTTGAAGGTGGCGTAGCCGTGGCGTTCAGACGGCAAATTGCCGAAGCCGAAGATCCCGTCGCTTTGCGCCAGGAGCTGGAAGAGAAACTCGCTGCGGCGCGTTCACCCTACCCCGCTGCTGAATCATTCGCTGTGAACGACCTTATTGACCCGCGAGAAACGCGGCCGTTGTTGTGCCAGTGGGTTGACGATATTCAACCGCGCTTGAAGGAGCAAGTAACACCTGTCACTTTTGGCATGAGGCCCTAAGCACTCCGACCCATTTCCGCCTTTCCGGACTGAAATCCTCTTTGCCCGACATCATACACATCAGGCGTCTACCTCATCTGAGCATTGATCATTACATAAACTATGAGGGCGTCAGCGCAGAGAATGATGGATGTCCCTCAGTTACGGAAAAACTGCTGGCATGCTTGGCTCACCATCAAACTACTCCAGCCGCCCATGTTACTCGAGGTAAAACTAAGGATAGGACCGAAAGTCTGACGGAA
The DNA here is from genome assembly GCA_047626255.1 of Candidatus Azotimanducaceae bacterium. GTDB lineage: Bacteria > Pseudomonadota > Gammaproteobacteria > Pseudomonadales > Azotimanducaceae > UBA4582. The sequence continues at coordinate 9,455 of JBLHRT010000032.1, read as the reverse complement.
ACGAATTTTGCCCGGCTTAACCACCCCGGCCGCGCTGACCGCCGGACGAAAGCGGACAGCATAGATAGTGCGTTTTATATACCTCCGTAATTTTATAGGGGCATCGCCACTAAGTTGAATGTTGTAGGCGCGTCCGTTTTCATCTACCTCCAAATCCACGTCTAGGAACATCTCCCCTAGCCGCCGCCTGGCAAGGGGCACTAAGACAGTCTCCAAATAATTACCACATACCTGTATAGGGTTGCCTAACGCCGACGGTAGTCGGCTATTCATTCGATTAGCACGCGCCGTAGATTTGTCACGGATCATTTTGACATCCATCTTTCCCAGCAGGCGCTGACGCGAGTTTCTGGTCGCATCAGCCACCGCTTTTGGGTTGGCAAAACCTAACAACGCTGCAGGTAGCGCTTGACCTTTTTGAGCCAAAATCTGCAATGTGTGCAACGCGAGCTTAGGCTGACGCTCAAGATACAAGATATCGACCAGATGCCGGGCGGCAAGTGTTTTGTCGACAACATCAAAACTTTCAATTGAATCTACCAACTGTTTCGCCTTCGACAAGGGCGTCGAAGCACAACAGAAACCGGCGATATAAAGTGTTAGTGCCTCTGATCGCAGCGACCGTAAGTGCAGCATCTGAGCATCAAATGTAAGTAATTTGTCTGGCTCACTGAGTTGATCACTGGTTTTCAGGTACAAAGCCAGCGCTTTAGAATAACGGAAGCTATCACGATACCAGTCGGCCATACGTAATCGCGCCAAGTGCAGCATGGGATCTGTTGGTTGATAGGCTTTTAGTGAAATAGCGTATCTAAAGCTCTGAAGCTTATCGGCCTGTTTGTAATCATCGAGACCTATATAGGTTTCAATCAAAAGCCCCAGGGTATCGGCTTGCTGAATAGCCATAACGCCATATGCACGATGCACGATCGCCTGCATTTCTAGAAACGTCTCTCGCGCTTGATCGAATTGCCCCGCCCGAAGATATTCAAGCCCCATCTGAAGTAGGGATTCGTAGGAATCAACGTCGTATATCACACTGCCAACGCCTGAATCTGCTCGCGCGCTGGCTGACAGAATGTACGGCATTTGAGCAGATGTCGCGTGGCCCAGCGATGGTTCACCGGCATTTGACGGCTTCGAGTTAGCCAGATTCAACTCACACCCACTGCAGATAAACAGGATGAATACGGCTATTCTACGGAAATATACTCTGATCGACGCCATAATTTTTGGCCGAGTATCAGCTTACGTTACCTTGGTTATCTTTCTTCTTGCATCACGCCGTCTACTCCCCTGCGTTGCCGCTATTGACCCCGCCATATCCATCGAATCGGGTGCCTGCCGATTATTCAGCAAAACCCATTCAGCCACTATAGATAACCCAAGCGAAACTCAGTTGATCCACATCGACTTTCACACCATCCTGCGGCAAGTTCAGGAAGAAGTTCAGAGAAAAAGTTCAGGACACCCACGATCTCCACACGGAAAGAATTCAGATCTATGGGTTATTGTCCTACATTCATCGCTCCGGCGGCTTCTCGAATCGAATAGTTCGGATTCACTACAAGCTACGCGGCCTAGAGCAGGAACGTTGGTGAAAAGTCCTCTCAGGCATTCAGCGTCATCTCGAAACCTATATTGAACGAAGTGATAAAACTTCCACCAATTGGGTGCCCTAAATTAGTGAGCCACTGCATATCTGGTATTTCTGATTAAATCACTATTACTTGTCAACCGCCGGGGCCGCCTAGGTTCAGACGACTGTAAGCCAATGATGTAAATTCATGTGAGCTATAGCGAGTTCGTGGATGTTCCAAATTTTTTCATTTTTGTGGGTGTCCCCAATTTTTTCAAATTTCTCGCCAAATTTCATCGAATTTTTGTTCGAGGTACTTTTGCAATCAGGCAAAAAGGCGGTTTAGAATAACTGTTCTCAGAATCTTTTCGTGGATAGAAAATGGCTGTTGGAGAAATGGAAGTTGAAGGCAAGGCGCTAGGAAAAGGCAAAGCATGCATCATCGGCGCAGGCTGCTCGGGTATCACGATGGCCAAGCGCCTTAAGGATTTCGGCATCGCCTACGACTGTTTCGAGATGTCTGACAACATCGGCGGCAACTGGTATTTCAACAACCCGAATGGCCTGTCATCCTGCTATCAGAGCCTGCACATCGACACGTCGAAATGGCGTCTCGCATTCGAGGACTATCCGGTGCCGAAGGATTGGCCGGACTTTCCGCATCACAGCCAACTGCACCAATACTTCAACGACTACGTCGACCATTTCGATCTGCGCGACACCATCACGTTCAACACTACCATCACCAGAGCCAGTCGTCGTGCAGACGGTGATTGGGATGTAACGCTCTCCAGCGGTGTCACGCAGACCTACCAGTGGCTGCTTGTGGCCAACGGGCACCACTGGGACCCGCGTACGCCAGTGTATCCTGGGGCAGATATCTTCAAGGGTTATCAGGTTCATTCCCACCACTATAGGGATCCGTTTGGCCCCTATGATTTTCGAGGCAAGCGTGTTCTGGTGGTAGGCGCCGGCAACTCCGCCATGGATATCGCATCGGAATTGTCCCAGCGCCCCATTGCGGAACGGCTGTACATTTCTATGCGCCGCGGTGTCTGGGTACTGCCCAAGTACATGAACGGCCAACCCGCTGACAAGGCCGTTCTGCCGGGCTGGATGCCCGCCGGTATCGGCCGTAAGCTCGCGCGGAGCATGATCAAGAAACAGCTGGGCAATCCTCAGGACTATGGCCTACCCAAGCCAGATCACGAACCGCTCGACGCACATCCGTCCGTATCCGGCGAATTCCTAACGCGGGTGGGTTGCGGTGATATAGCACCCAAAGGGGCGCTAGAGCGGTTCGATGAGAACGGCGTGACCTTCGCCGACGGCACCCATGAAGACATAGACACCGTCGTCTGGGCGACAGGCTACAACATCAGCTTTCCGTTCTTCGATGACCAGACGCTGCAACCAGTCGACAACCATTTTCCTCTGTTTAAGCGAATGATCAAACCTGGGCACGAGAACCTGATCTTTCTCGCCCTCGCTCAGCCACTGCCAACGCTGGTGAATTTTGCCGAACAACAGTCGAAACTCGTCGCCGCGCTGATGATGGGTACGTACGAATTGCCTACAGACGCTGACATGCAGCGCATCACAGGGATAGATGAGCAGGCGCACATGGGACACTTCTACGCCACGGCGCGGCACACTATGCAAGTTGACTTCAACACTTACGTGAAAGACCTGACCAAGGAAATCGAACGTGGCCGGAAGCGAGCAAGGGCGACCGCGTGACAGATCCTCATGGCGCTCCCAAGCGCGAACAGGATTAACTTGTAATTGTTCGGGAAAGTCTTGGCAGCGGAGCTTGATTGCCAAGCACTAAGTAACCGTTGATTGGCGCTTTATCCAACATTGCCCGAGCGCCTTGGCGTGCTCTTTCAGCGCTTCAATGGAACCCATAGCGCGTTGCCAACGATGAGGTCTCGGTAGGTTGTCTCGAAACCAACTGTCATATGTCGTGTGGTTGTTACGAAGACAGTGGTCGACTCCGCTAGGTATTGATCGCCGCATGGAAATCTGCGCCTTAGCGGTCCAGTGCACCAAGTTGATATAGTCAGCGAGTGATATCGATGCGATGGGGGGGGCACTATGGGAACCACTGATGGGGACAACCTCGCTTTCATCTCTATCGTGCACCAGTCTGTGTTGCACCGAGGTATAGTCACTGTCCTCTAGATCGTCAGCAATCCCCGCGCGGACAGGGTTAAGATCGACATAGACCATGCTGGCCAAGACTGAGGCCTCGTCGAGAAGAATTTGTGACTTGAATCTTCCTTCCCAGAACCGCCCAGTACAATTGTCTTCCTTGTTGGCCAGCCGCGCCAAAGGCTCATTGATAAAACGCATAAACCAGGATAACGAATGCAACCTGGCGCGCAATTCGGCGAGCCTCGCTTTACTATTGATGATCGCCAAGCGGCGGGCGGCATGTAACGTCAGGCCCCGTTCACCTTGACAAGCAACGGGGCACAATTGAAGCCAGCGGTCGGCAATCTCCTCGTCTGTTAGGCCAAGTCGGTCAATGCCCAGCACAATATGGTAATGATTGCTCATCACCGCATAGGCATAAATTGATATGGTGAATATCCTGCTGAGCTCAAAAATACGCGCCCGGATCCATTCGCGACGATGAGAGAAGTCCCGCCCTGTTAGCTCGTCTACGCCGCACAAAAAAGTCTGCCGCACACACCGGGAACAAACATGATAGGTGCCGCCGTCAGGGTCAACGAGATGGCTTCTTGGATAAGTCATACCGCTTAGATTAGGCCCGTCGTGAGTGGCTTTATGTAAGCTATGCGCTGGAGATCAGGGTGCTAATGGCTCTTTTCATTGGAGGAAATGTATGGATGATGGCTGTCCTGGTTTGTTTCTGGTTTGTTATTCATTCAATGCCCGCAAAAAGGATCGAAGTATATTGTACGATGTACAATTGCATTCACTGCTGCCCAAAATTAATACACTCCGCCCTCGGTTTCTATGTAGGCTAATTGCTTCCGCCCTACTTAAACGCTAGACCATCAAATTCCCCAGAATCTCGCCACTTCGCTAGGTACTTGAAATACTCCATAGGGCCTGCAGGATAGCCAACATTCAACTTAGCTTTCAGACCGTAGGTCTGGCCCTCGTTGTTATAGTAGCCCGGCGTACAATCGGGCGAACCCAACATGCTGGGCGATGCTTGCAGCAACAACTCGAGCCAGGCGTCTTCTGCCTCTTTGGTTACTTCAACTTGGCTGTGGCCGTGGTCAACGGCATGCTTGATTATCGCCGCAATGGTTCTGCCCGATTCGGTCAAGTTATGCGGATAGTTGGAAATCAGGTTCGCTCCTTGCGTACCCTGCACAATAAAGGCGTTGGGGAAACCATGCACATGCGTACCATGTTTGGTACGCATACCCTCAGCCCAGTAATCTGAAAGCTTTTGCCCGTCACGCCCCGTCGTATCATAGCCTGCACGCCGCTCAAAGGCAGTGCCGACCTCGAAACCAGAGGCATAAATAATACAATCAACGGGATATTCGACACCGCCTACCACTAAGCCACGCTCAGTAACTCGCTCAACACCCTGCCCGTCAGTATCGATCAAACGTGCCGCCGGCTCGTTGAACGCCTGCAGGTACTGATCATGGAAACAAGGCCGTTTGCAGAGCTGGAAGTACCAGGCCTTCAGGTTGGCTGCCGTATCAGTATCCGTGACGATGGTGTCGACCCGTGACCGAATTTCATCCATTTTCTCAAAGTCTGCATCCTCAAACGCCGCCATCATACTTTCCTGGGTGCGGGACTCCCTCGGTAATGACGCCAGCTTGGCAATAATCCGTTTAGAAAGGTCAGTCCAGCCGTCCATCACTAAATCTTCTACGCCCGCAGCACCGGCAGAAACAGCAGTGAAATTATCCAGCCAGCGTTGCTGCCACCCAGGTGTCGCCATGTCTTTGAACCACTCCGGATCGGTAGGCTGGTTGTTACGAACATCAATGGATGATGGCGTGCGCTGGAATACCAACAGCTCTTTGCAAGCCTTGGCGAGGTGCGGTACACACTGCACCGACGTGGCCCCTGTGCCAATAATTGCCACACGCTTGTTTGCCAGACTCACCATCGGCGCGCCAATATTGTCGCCCCCCGTATAATCATAGTCCCAGCGACTGGTATGGAACGAATGGCCCTTAAACGACTCGATGCCGTCAATACCGGGCAGCTTCGGTACATGCAAGGGACCTGTGCCCATCGTCACAAATTGAGCAGTAAACGCATCTCCTCGATTTGTCTTAATCGACCAGTGCCCCTTGGCTTCGATCCAGATGAGTTCACAGACCTCGGTGTGGAACAGTGCATTGTCGTAAAGATCAAAATGACGGCCTATATGCTGACAATGGGCCAGAATCTCTGGCCCGTGGGCATATTTCTCGGTTGGCATATGCCCGGTTTCTTCCAACAGAGGCATGTACACGAACGACGCCGTATCGCATTGCGCGCCGGGATATCGATTCCAATACCAGGTGCCACCGAAATCACCGCCCTTCTCGATCACACGCACATCACTGATCCCCGCTTCCTTCAAACGAGCACTGGTCACCAAGCCGGAAAAACCGCCACCAATAATGGCCACGGTAACATGATCCGTCTTTGGCTCACGCTCAGTCATCGGAGTGTAAGGATCATTCAAATAGTGGCCCAGCTGTTCTTTGATCTCCAAATACTGGTCACTGCCATCGGTGCGTAGGCGTTTATCACGTTCCGCCCGGTACTTGGCTAACAGGGCGGTTTTATCGATACTAGATTGCGTATGACTGGACATTGACTCTCCCGTTTAATGATCTCGTCGTGACTCTTATTTTGACCGCGTTGCGACATGACACAGGTCATGATGCAAACCAGTGTAGAGACAGATGAGATGAAAATAAACAAGAAGCCCTGCCTCGTTAGTCGAGCTTGTTAGGTGGGCTTTTCAGTCAGCTTTTTTCGTCATGCCGGAGGCCAGATCAGGCCAGGCGATCTTGAGATACAGGTACATTGACCAAAGCGTCAGCCCAGCGGCCGCATACAGCAGAATATAACCTAGGAACAACAGATACTCACCAGCCTTAGGGCCAATCGCCAGCAATACGATAATCGCTGTCATCTGAAACCCGGTTTTCACCTTGCCTACCATAGACACGGCAACGCTACGCTGAGAGCTATAACTGGCCATCCATTCGCGTAGGGCCGAGACGACAATTTCGCGCCCAACAATAACCAGCGCCGGTATCGCCAGCCAGGCACTGGCATTGGCCTCAACCAGTAGCACCAAAGCCACCGCAACGATCAATTTGTCAGCTACCGGGTCAAGAAAGGCGCCAAAGGCTGTCATCTCATTGAGCTTGCGGGCTAGATAGCCATCTAGCCAGTCTGTGAGGCTCGCTAGCCCAAATACACATGACGCAGCGAAATAGCACCACTCAAAGGGTAGATAGAAGACGATCACGAGCACCGGAATCAAGGCGATCCGGATACTGGTGATCATGTTGGGCAGATTTATAGGGAGCGACATGACAATAACTTAACTCAGGTTCCTGTGAGCGTACTAGCTGTCGTGCAGAGTAGCATAAATCTGCTCGGCGAGGGTCTGGTTGATGCCTTCTACCTTGGCTAATTCTTCTGAACTGGCACTCTCAATGCGCTGGCTACCACCAAAATAGCGCAGCAATGCGCGCCGCCGCTTGGGCCCGACCCCGGGAATGTGCTCAAGTACTGACTCCTTACGCTTCTTGCCTCGTCGTTGACGATGGGCGGTGATCGCAAATCGGTGACTTTCGTCGCGGATATGCTGGATCAGGTGCAATCCGGGATTGTCCGGTGCCATGTAGACTTGCTCGCCGCTTTCTAGAAATAACGTCTCCAAGCCCGCTTTACGTCCCGGTCCTTTAGCGATACCGACCATCAGAACACCGGTGATTTGTAGGGTCTCTAGGATATTCTTCGCCTGTGTGAGCTGCCCTTTACCGCCATCAATAAACAGAATGTCGGGTAACTTGCCCTCACCTTTCTTGATGCGAGTATACCGCCGCAGTAAAGCTTGAGACATGGCCGCGTAATCGTCACCAGGGGTAATGCCATCGATATTAAATCGCCGATAATCAGCCTTCAGCGGCCCATTACGATCAAACACCACGCAGGACGCCACGGTCGCCTCACCTGAGCTGTGACTAATATCAAAACATTCCAGGCGTTCAGGCATCTCTGCCAGTGCGAATGCCTCGCGCAGCGCTTCGAAGCGCTGAAAGTTGTTGTTACGGGTGGCCAGATGTCCCCCCAGGCTTTGCTCAGCATTGGTTAGAGCGAGGCTCACCCAACGATTGCGCTGGCCTCGTACATTATCACCGATGTTGATTTTTCGGCCGGCCACTTCCGTCAGTGCAGCCTCAAGCAAAGGCTTCTCTTCAAGCGTATTGCTGACAACAATATCCCGGGGAATATCACGGCCATTACCGCCTGTCAGATAGAAACGCGGGATGAATGCGGCAAGCACATCCGATGGCGTCTCCTCGAGGCGAATACGTGGAAAATACGTTTTGTTGCCCAGCAGGCGTCCGCCGCGCACCATCATCACCAGCACGCAGACGCCACCGGGATTAACTATCGCCGCGATAATATCAATATCGCCACCATCACCGGTGACGTATTGCGATTCCTGTATCCGCTGCAAGTGCGCGATCTGATCTCGATAACGGGCGGCTTTTTCAAACGCTAATGTCTGCGCCGCGGCGTCCATCTTGTCGGCATAATCATCGAGTACTACACGACTTTTACCATCGAGGAACATGGCCGCATGATTAACGTCATCGGCATAATCCGCTGGACTGATCAGGCCGCAGCAGGGTCCTGAGCAGCGCTTTATCTGATACTGCAGGCAGGGGCGGGAGCGGTTCTTAAAGAAACTGTCTTCACACTGCCGCACGCCAAATATTTTTTGCAGAATATTCAGGCTGTCGCGCACTGAATAGGCACTGGGGAAGGGCCCGAAGTAACGACCCTCGCGTTTCTTCGCGCCGCGATGAAAGGCTAATCTTGGGTACTCATCTGCCGTCGACAAGAAGATATACGGGTAGGACTTGTCGTCCTTAAAATCAATATTGTAGGGCGGCCTAAGCTCCTTAATCAGGCTTTGCTCGTGTAGCAGTGCCTCGGTTTCGCTGTTAGTGATGGTGTATTCAACGGCCTGGATATGCGATACCAGCGCCATGGTTTTAGTATCCAGCGCGGTGGTGCGAAAGTAGCTCGACAACCGGTTCTTGAGGTTCTTGGCTTTACCGACGTACAGCACATCGCCGCTCGCATCCAACATGCGATAAACGCCCGGTCGCTGGCTGACGGTCTTAAGAAAGGCTTTAGCGTCGAAACCGGAGCCGTCAAACTCTGGAATATCTAGCTCTAGGGTCTCTAGTTCTGGTGTCCCTAGCACTGGCGTCTCTAGACTAGGCTTATCTGGCTCTGGTGTATCCAACTCTGATGCTTCCAACTGAAATGGGTCTGGGGGCATCGATGCCTGCCGGCTACATCTGGCAGTGGGTACATCGTGCCCTACTAAAGAGGTGAATCATACGAGCCCCCAAGGCATAGCACCAGTGAAACAGCGTCATGCAACTCACCTACCCTCAGGCAGTGATAGCCGCGTCGATAATGCCGTGCTTAATAGCCAACTTGGTCAGTCCCACATCGTTATTCAGTGCCAGTTTGTCAAAGATGCGATACCGGTAGCTGTTAACCGTTTTCGGACTCAATGACAGATTGTTAGATATCTCTGGCACCTTGTGGCCATTAATCACCATTAATGTGATTTGCATCTCTCGGTTAGACAACGTCTCAAAGGGTGAAGATTCATGCT
>JBLHRT010000031.1:0-15358 GCA_047626255.1 Candidatus Azotimanducaceae bacterium | reverse complement strand
GACTTCGACGGCGATGACAAACGAGACATTTGGGAGAACCCTGTCGATGCGATCGGCAGTGTCGCCAACTACTTAAGCAAGCATGGCTGGCAAGCACAGGGTGCGGTGACGCTACAAATGCCGACGCCGAGCACGGGTCTTGGGGATGTGTATAATACAAAACTTAAACCGTCTATCAGCCTTGCCGCACTGGGCGAGCGTGGTATAGATATCGCGGCGGCTGTGGCGTATGCGCCGCTGGCAGCGGCCGACCCGGCTAGCATCAACGTCGCGCCCATACAGTTTGAGGGTAAGCAAGGCGCTGAATACTGGCTCGGTTTTAAGAACTTTTACGTCATCACGCGGTACAACCACAGTCATTTGTATGCCATGGCGGTGTACCAGTTGAGTCAACGCTTGCGACATGATGCGGTAGCGACCGGGTTGACGCTGTAGTCTTGGTGTATAACTTCTATGATTATTCGATATAGCTTATGACACGTTTACTCATCATTAGTCTCACTATCCTTGCGCTCATCAGTGGTTGCGCCGCCACTGGGATCGCCAATTGGCCGGCGCGTGTCGCTCCGCAACTCACCCCGGCAGCGTCATCGCAAGCCTCACCCCAAAGGCCCCAGGCACCTATCAAGAGTCATACTCGAGGTAACAGAAGCCCTTACAACGTTTTTGGTGAAACCTACCATGTGATGCCCAGCAGCCTAGGTTATGTGGAGATTGGTATTGCTTCCTGGTACGGCAAGAAGTTTGACGGGCGTCTGACTTCCAATGGCGAGGTCTATGATATGTACCAGTTGAGTGCTGCCCATAAGTCTCTGCCCTTACCCAGCGTGGTTCGCGTGACCAATCTTGATAACGGGCGCAAGGTGATCGTTAGAGTGAATGATCGCGGCCCATTTCATTCTGATCGAGTGATTGATTTGTCTTATCAAACAGCATTGGCCTTGGGTTTTGTGGATCAGGGTACTGCATCGGTGGTGATCGAGGCGATTGATGAGCAAAACTATCCGGGACAGGTAGCGGCACAAGCAGCGGTGGCTATGCATCATGAGACTTTTTACCTGCAAGTCGGCGCCTTCACCAATGTGTCAGGTGCCGAACAGCTATTGGCGTCGATTGATGGTTTGATGGGACGGTATGGTCAGGTCGTCGATACTCGCATCCTGCAAAGTGGTTTGCCGGCTGAACTGCAGAATGAGCTACAAAATGAACTGCCGAATGAGCAGCAGAACGAATCACTGATCGAACTACCCAGCGAATCAAATGAAGAAACGCTGAGCGAAGTAGGCAGTGAGCCAAGTAAAAAAGTTTTACATAAGGTTTGGCTGGGACCGATCAAGACGGAAACCGAGCGAGATACTATTGCCCAGATCGTGCAGGCTCACAATCTCGGCGTGCCTTTACGGGTCAAGGTAGATTGAGTTTGTTAGCTGATTTTTATTGTGCCATTAGATTATTTATTAAGTAGAGGTTTCATGATTTCACGACAGCTTTTCAAGCTTTATCTCATTATTTCTTTCGCCGTGTTGCCGATGGGTGTGCAGGCGCAAGCGCGCCTTATTCCCGCGCCGCCGCAGTTGGCGGCAGAGGGCTACCTGTTGATGGATGCCGATACAGGCGAGGTATTGGTGGAGCATAATAGTCGCCAACGTCTGCCGCCCGCCAGCCTGACCAAAATCATGACCAGCTATATCGTCGCTGAGGAGCTTGACCACGGCACCTTAAGTCCCGACGATGAGGTCGATATCAGCGTCAAGGCCTGGCGCATGGAAGGCTCGAGGATGTTTATCCAAGAAGGCACGCAGGTGAAAGTGAGCGACCTTATGAGTGGCGTCATTATTCAATCAGGTAACGATGCCAGTGTGGCATTGGCAGAACACATAGCGGGTAGTGAAGAAACGTTTGCTGATGTGATGAACCTACAAGCTCAGCGGTTGGGTATGCTGGATTCGCATTTCATGAATGCCACAGGGTTACCGTCTGAGGACCATTACACCACCGCCAATGATCTGGCGTTGCTAACAGTATCCTTAATCCGTGATCATCCGCGTCACTATGGTCTGTATTCAGAGAAGTATTTCACCTACAACGATATTCGTCAGCCTAATCGAAACACCCTGCTGTGGCGTGATAAGTCTGTAGATGGGGTGAAAACAGGTCACACAGAAGCGGCGGGTTATTGCCTCGTCGCCTCAGCCAAACGCGACAATATGCGCTTGGTGTCCGTGGTCATGGGGACTCGTTCAGAGGAAGCCCGCGCCACAGAAAGCCAGAAGCTGTTGACCTATGGCTTTCGATACTACGAAACTTTGCATTTATATCGAGCCCAGGAATCGTTGAATGAAGTTCGAGTGTGGGGTGGTGAAAAATCAAAGCTACAGCTGGGTCTGGCCGATAACGTGTCAGTGACGATCCCCCGAGGTGGCAAGGACAGTCTGTCTGCGACGATGGACATTGACCGTGTTATCAATGCGCCCATCAAGGCGGGGCAACCGCTGGGCATGCTGACCGTCAGCCTCGATGATGGTACCGTGTATGAAGCGCCCTTAGTCGCCCTGAGCGCGATTGGCGAGGCCGGTTTTTTCCAAACCCTGTGGGATACGGTGTCGCTGTTCTTTTTACAATTGCTGGGTGGCGATCCACTAAAGCTGGTTTAAATTACCGATAGACCGCCGCCTAGGCGGCTTATCCTGAGCTACTTGAGTAAGCGATAAAGGCCATGCCATGAGCGATGAAAACTTGCCACCCCCCGTCATTGAGTTTCCATGTGACTACCCCATTAAGGTGATTGCGGACAGTGACCCGGATCTGGTATCTCAGGTGGTGACAATCCTGCGGCGTTATGATGCCAACCTGTCGTTGGACAGGATAAAAGAGCGGCCAAGCAAACAAGGTAACTATACCTCGGTGACGGTTTTTATTACCGCCACCGGCGAGCCGCAGCTCAAAGCGCTGTTCGAAGAGTTCAAGACGCACGACTGGGTGCGGATGGTGTTGTAGCCCATGGCGACATTGGTTGTACGGCAAGAGTTCGCACAACAACAGGATTATGCGCGTACCTGGACAGCCATGCGGGCGCTAACTGATACGCGCGATGCCAACACAACGGACGAGCTCTGGTGGCTGCAGCACCCAGCGGTGTTTACTCAAGGCCAAGCCGGTAAAGCCGAGCATGTATTAGCCGCCGGGGATATTCCTGTGGTGCGCACAGATCGCGGTGGCCAGGTCACCTATCATGGTCCCGGGCAGTTAGTGGGCTATCTAATGTGTGATTTGCGGCGGCTCGATATAGGCGTGCGGGCCATGGTGATGGCCATTGAAGGCGCGATTATCGATTTGCTACAAGATCATGGTGTCATTGCAGTGGCCCGGCGTGATGCGCCCGGCGTGTATGTTGATGGCCGCAAAGTGGCGGCGCTGGGATTGCGCGTTCGGCGTGGCTGCACCTATCACGGCTTGAGCCTGAATGTTGATAACGACCTTGCTCCCTTTGCCCGTATCAACCCCTGCGGTTATGAAGGGCTTGCGATAACGCGCTGTAAAGACTTGGGTATTGATGCGGATATTGCCAGCCTGGCGACGCAACTGACCTTGCACCTAGTGGACCGCTTCGGCTATGACACAGTCTCGTCGTTTGGCTTGATTCAACATGGCTGATCCAAGAGCCCTGATCCAAGAGCCTTGCAACTAAGTACCCTGCAACTAAGTACCCCGCGACTAAGTACTCCGCGACTAAGTACTCCGCGACTAAGTACAATGCGAGTTGTTAACCCCTCATGAGTTTGCCGACCTCAAAGAGGTCGGTGAGCAGAGGGGGTCCACTACAAGCTTATTCACCACAAGCTTATTCACCACAAGCTTGGCAGGCAGGGTTCTTCGGTAATTTGAGTTTGCGCCAGTCCATTTGCGCCGCATCAAACACCAACAGATAACCTGCCAGCGTGGTGCCGAAGCCTGCCAGCAGCTTCAGTGCCTCCATCGCCTGAATGGTGCCGATAATCCCCACGACGGGCGCTGCCACGCCATTTTCCGCACAATTGAAAGCCTCATCCGTTGCCTGTTGATACAGGCATCGATAGCAGGGGGCATCGTCTTGTCTCGGGTCGACGACCATGACCTGACCCTGCAGTTGGACTGCCGCGCCAGACACTAAGGGTGTGCGGGTGGCCAGGCACGCATCATTGACCACAAAACGGGTGCTGAAATTGTCGGTACCGTCGATGACCACATCAACTCTGGCCAGTAAATCTGTCAGAGTCTGTTGGGTGAGGCGGATCGCGATGGTCTCGACCCGGGTAGTCGGATTCAGGTCCTTGATGCGATCAGCGGCAGAAGCGACCTTGAGGCGGTCAATGTCGGTTGTGCCGTGGGCAATCTGGCGTTGCAGGTTGCTCAATTCAACAGTGTCGTCGTCGGCCAGTATCAGTGTGCCAACTCCGGCCGCCGCCAGATACAAGGCGACAGGGCAGCCTAGTCCTCCCAGCCCGATGATCAAGGCAGTGCTTGCCTGCAGTTTTTCCTGACCCGCGATATCGATTTCTGGCAGCATGATTTGGCGGTTGTAGCGCAGCAGGTCCTGGTCGTTCATGACAGTGTCTCCTCAAGCAGGGCAGGATGAGCCAAGCGGGCAAGGATGGCCCGGGGTTGGTGGTTCAAGTCAGCAAACGGTTGCAGGTCAGTAAAACCGGCTTGCTGGAGCGTGGCCAGCAGCGCACTTTGCTGATCAAACCCATGCTCCATAAGCAGCAAGCCATGAGGTTTAAGGCAACGCCGGGCGCCGTTGATAATCTGTTGCAGGTCGCCATAGCCGTTGTTGTTAGCCACGAGCGCTGTGCTTGGCTCAAATTGTAGATTCGGCAGGTGTGGATCATCCTCACGAATATAAGGCGGGTTGGCGACGATCACATCGAAGCTGGCGGGGCCAAAAGTGGCCAGCCAGTGCGCCTGTATCAGCTGCACATTGCCAGGGCTCCAGTTGTGGAGGTTGTGTTGAGCGACTCGTAGGGCGGCGGCGTGTTTGTCCGTGGCATAGATCTGCCAGGCGGATCGTTCTCGGGCGACGGCCAAAGCGATGGCCCCTGTACCGGTGCCGAGATCAATGAGCTTGATCGCCTCACTCTCTGGTAAGACGTCCAGCAATAGCTCTATGAGTAATTCTGTCTCAGGGCGGGGTATCAATGTGCCCGAGCTGACCATCAGGTCCATGTCCCAGAAGCCTTGTGTACCGAGGAGATAGGCAACAGGTTCGCCGGCCTCGCGGCGGCTTAGCAAGGTTTGAAACTGTTCAAGCGCCGCAGTGCTCAAGCGCTGATCATCATGCGTTAACAGCCAGCTGCGTGTCTGGCCCATGGCATGCATCAGCAACAGCTGGATGTCGAGTCTGGGTGAGGTGCTGATCGTGTTGAGTTGGCACTCGGCAGCCAGCGCCTCGCCGACACTGAGGGTTAGGCGTGGAGTGCTATCAGGCATCAGTCTCGGAGCCCAGCGAGCTCAACAGGTCAGCCTGATGTTCCTGCACCAGTTGGTCGATGATGGGTGCTAGATCACCGGCCATGGTTTGACTGAGGCGATGCAGTGTCAGGTTGATACGATGGTCTGTGACCCGGCCATCCGGGAAATTATACGTCCGGATTTTTTCTGAGCGGTCGCCGCTTCCCACCAGGTTGCGTCGCTCTGCTGCCTGGGCATCATCCTGCTTCTGCTGTGCCTGACTCATGATCTTGGCCTGTAGCAGGCTCAGCGCGCGGGCCTTGTTCTTATGTTGGGAGCGTTCATCTTGGCATTCCACCACGATACCCGTTGGAATGTGGGTCAGGCGCACGGCAGAGTCTGTCTTGTTGATGTGCTGGCCACCTGCGCCTGAGGCGCGGTAGGTGTCAACGCGCAAGTCGCTTCTGTCGATCTCAACCTCGTCCAAGGCTTCCACCTCAGGCATCACGGCAACCGTGCAAGCTGAGGTATGGATGCGGCCCTGGGATTCTGTCTGGGGTACCCGCTGAACACGATGGGCGCCAGACTCAAACTTCAGCAGGCCAAAGACATTCTTGCCCTCGATACGGCTGATAATTTCTTTGTAGCCACCATGGTCACCGCTGCGTTCGGTCAGTATCTCCGCCTTCCAGCCTTGGGTTTCTGCGAAGCGCTGGTACATGCGCAACAGGTCGCCGGCGAACAGCGCCGCCTCGTCACCACCGGTACCCGCGCGGATTTCAAGAAATACGTTGTGCGAGTCATTCGGGTCTTTAGGCAGCAGCAAGGTTTGCAGCTCAGCACCGAGTTGTTCAATTTTCTCATTCAGCGAGCCCAGTTCATCCTCGGCCATGGCCCGGATCTCTGGGTCTGTATCCGCCGCCATAGCCCGGGCCTCATCAAGCTCTGCCTGGGTCTGCTCGTATTGCCGATAGCAGAACACCACCGGTTCAATCTCGGCATATTCCTTGGAATAGTTACGAAATGCGTCCTGGTCGGCAATAACGCCACTGTCGCTGAGTAGGGCGCCAAGGTCGACATAACGTTCGAGAAGTTGTTCCAGCTTGGTTTTCAGTGATGCTTTCATGAGTTCTCGGTATCCGGGTTCGGGTCGTCATCGCCTAATTGATATAAGTCTTCAACGGCGCTGAGCATATCCCGGCGACCCTCAGCACTGGCTTGCTTGAGTTGTATGCTGGGGGTGTGAATGATTTTGTTGGTCAGCTGATTCGCTAGACTATTGAGTACGGTCTCGGGAGCGTCACCCTTTTTGAGGCGCTGCAGGGCTTTTTCCAATTCTGCCCGTTTGATGGTCTCGTGGCGCTGCCGAAAACGTTTCAAGGTGTTGACTGCCTGACGTGATCGGTGCTGTTGCTGGAAGTCCAGTACAGCCTGCTCGACGATCACCTCGGCCTCAAGGGCGGCTTCCTGCCGGCCGCTGAGATTGGTTGAAATAATTTGCTGTAAGTCGTCGATGCTGTACAAGTAGACGTCGCTCAGGTCGTCCACCTCGGGTTCAATATCCCGCGGTACAGCGAGATCGACCATAAAAATGGGTTTGTGGCGCCGTAGCTTAAGGGCGCGTTCGGCTGTGCCCTTACCCAAAACGGGTAGTTCACTGCCGGTGGCGGTGATGACGATATCTGCGTGCACCAGCTGCTCAGGGATGTCGCTGAGATCCACCGCGGTTGCGTTCAGAGTCTCGGCGAGACGCTGAGCATTGGCCAGGGTCCGATTGGCAATCACCAGCTGTTTGATACCCGCGTTATTGAGGTGCCGACCCACCAACTCTATGGTCTCCCCGGCGCCAATCAGCAGGGCGTTACAGGTATTTAGATCAGCGAACAACTGCGAGGCCAGTACGACTGCCGTTGAGGCAATGGACACGGGGTTCTGGCCGATGGCAGTGGTTGAGCGTACGCGCTTGGCGACCCGGTACGTGTTCTGGCATAGCTGATTGAGTTCAGCGCCCATAGACTGGTGTGTCTGGGCCAGATTAAAACATTCTTTCATCTGCCCAAGGATCTGCGGCTCACCGAGCACCATAGAGTCAAGACCGGCGGCGACGCGCATCAAGTGTTTAACCGAGCTGTGACCCCAGTAGGTGTAGATGCTGTTGGTCAGAACATCGGTGGCCACCTGGTGATAATTGGCCAGCCAGTCGATGATGCATCCTGGCTCATTGTGTTGATGGACAGCATAGATCTCTGTGCGATTACAGGTCGACAGGATCGCCAGTTCCTGCAGCCCGGCCGTCGACCGCAATGCCGTCAGGGCGTGAGCCAGCTGTTCGCTACTAAAGGCCATCCTCTCACGCAGGGCGATAGGTGCCGTGGTGTGATTAATGCCGACAATCAATAAATCCATGGGTTCTTAGCCAATCTCTCGTCGTCATACCGCAGATAAAGAGCAGAAATATCCGCACGCCAGCGTAGCACTGCTGGAGAATGTGCGCTGGCAGTCCTGTGTAAAATGAACCTCAGGCGCTGTTTGCGGACTAAATAATCTGTCAAAGTTGTCAGGTTGCGGTTTATTGTACGTTGGTTACCGGATCGAATATAGGTATTGTAACGACAGGTCGCGTAACAATGTCTATTTCGTCATGTCTTATGACATTCCCTGCTATATGCAGTGTAGTCATCAATCCGCGTTGTCACAGACGGTGCGAGCCATATCGTTGACTGTTCACCAGAAATTAATGATCAGAAATTAATGCAGAGCAATGAGCCTTGAATGAATCGATTGTGAACCACGTTCCGCGGCGTTGCCGGCACCTGATGATTTGGGTGTGCCTGGCAATGCTCGCTGGTTGCGCCAGTACCGCGCCTCAAGACACGCCCGCCACGCCTGCCAAGGTTAAACCTGCCGTCTCGACAGAGCCTGTGGCTGAGCCTGAGCCCGACTACCCGGTCGCAAATTTTGAACAAGACGCGTTCTATCAGCTGCTGGTGGCAGAGATGGCCGGCTACCGGGGCGACTATGGCCTGGCGTTGAAGAAATATATGGAAATGGCCAGTGAAACCCGTGATCCTGGGGTCGCCGCTCGCGCCACGCGGTTAGCGTCGTTTCTAAAGAACGATGACGTGACCTTGGAGGCGGCTCTGATCTGGGTTGAGGTTGAGCCAGATAACCTGGATGCCCAGCGACACTGCGCCAATCAATTGATTAAGCGCGGTAATCTGCAAGCGGCTATGGTGCATATGGCAGCCATCAGGGAGATGGGAGGGCCCTCCAATTTTGATATTTTCGCTTATCACTCCAATGAGCTTGACGTTGAAGGTCGCGTGGGCCTGTTAGCGGCGATTGATCGTATGTTGCAGACCTATCCTGGTGATGCGCAACTGCGCTTCTCTCAGGCCGTGTTGTTAGAGCAGAGCGGCCGCCTAGACGAGGCGCTGGCGATAGCCGAGGATTTGTTGGTTGATGAACAAAACGCCAATGTCGTTATCCTCAAGGTCAACCTAGTCAAGCGTCTGCAGAGCAACGACGTGGCTGTCGGTTATTTGGGCGAGCAATTGGCCGCCGGTGAGGATAATCGGCGTCTGCGACTCATTTATGCCCGGCTGTTATTTGAAGTTGATCGACTTGATGATGCTCGCCAGCAGTATGAGGCGATCCTGCAGCAGTCCCCGACAGATGGCGACATTTTGTTTGCGCTGGCGCTGATTGCGCTTGAGCAGCAAGACACGGATATGGCAGAGAATTACTTGCAGCTGATGGTCCGCTGGAACCGACGCGCCGGTGAGGCGCATTTCTATTTGGGTAATATCGCTGAGCAGCGTGGTGATGTGGTGACCGCGATCAGAGAGTACCGTCAGGCAGGTCAGGGTTATGAATATCTGCCGTCACAGGCGCGTCTTGCGACGTTGATGATGGATCAGGGACTGCTGTTTGACGCCAGCCGCTACTTGGCTAATGAGCGTGTTAAGTATCCTGAGCGTCACGATCAGTTAATCATGGTCGAGGCCCAGCTGCTCAGCGATCGAGGCATAGAGGATGCCCTGTTTGCCTTGTTAGACAATAGCCTTGCAGCTAACCCAGAGAATATTGATTTGTTATATTTTCGCGCCATGTCGGGAGAGCGTTTTGGTAGCCTTGACATCCTTGAGCGTGATCTCAGCGCTATCGTCAAGATTGATCCGAGTAATTCTGATGCGATGAATGCCCTTGGCTACACACTGGCAGATAAGACCGAGCGCTATGAAGAAGCGCTGGTATTGATTGAGCGGGCATTGGTCATCAAGCCTGATGAGGCTGCCTACATCGATAGTCTCGGTTGGGTGCAGTACCGACTGAAGAATTTCGACGAGGCGATTATTCAACTGCGCCGTGCGCTTTCCTTGTTTAACAACGATGAAGTGGCCGCGCACTTAGGTGAGGTGCTATGGGTTAATGGCGACCAGGATGAGGCCCGCCAGATTTGGGCCGAGGCACTGGAGATGGCACCTGAGAGTGATATTTTGAAGCGGGTAATTGAGTTATTTACGCCATAACCTCCGGTTTATACTTGCGTCACCATGCGTGCGCGGGCTCTCGTCTACGCGTTCTGCGCCGTGTCGTTTTGTTGTTTGGGCTGGCGCTGGCGCTGAGCGGTTGTATGACTCGCCCTGCCAAACTGCCATCAACACGCCTGAGTGAGGCCAGTCAATGGCGGCTTGAAGGTAAGCTTGGGGTCAAGGCGACGGCCAACTCAGGCAACCTGAGCATCAGCTGGGCACAAATCGACGATGCCTTTGATGTCCGTTTGTATGGTCCCCTTGGGATCACCGTTGCCGAGGTGAGTGGCGACGCCGGTGGTGCAACCCTAAGCTTACCTGACCGCCTGCCCCTGCTGGCATCCTCACCCGAGGCGCTGGTGCGAGAAGCTCTGGGCTACACGTTACCCGTCTCACCTATGCGCTATTGGGTGCGTGGTATTCCTGCGCCGGGTGAAGCCTTTGACGTCACGACAGAGGGCTTTCGACAATTTGGCTGGCAGGTGGTCATTCGACAACGTGATGCTTGGGGGCCGATAAAAATTCACATGCAACGTCCCGACGTGTCATTGCTGCTGGTGGTGAAGTCATGGGATTATTGACGTTGCAGCTGCCCGCGCCGTGCAAACTCAACCTATGTTTGAATATCACGGGGCAGCGCGCCGATGGCTATCATGTGTTGCAGACCGCGTTCCAGTTGCTCGACTTTTGTGATGTGTTGACGTTTAGCCCGGCGCCACGGCTGCAGGTGAGCGCGCTTGCCGGCGTAAAGCCAAGCGACAATCTGGTGTATCAGGCCGCCCAGTTGCTGGCCGAGCACACCGGTTGTGACCAGGGCGTAGATATCCAATTGCACAAGCAGGTGCCCTCTGGCGCAGGTCTGGGCGGTGGCAGTTCCGATGCGGCCACGACCTTGGTGGGCCTTAATTATTTCTGGCAGGCCGGCTTGAGTTTTGATGAATTGGCGACATTGGGGCTGGCGCTCGGTGCTGACGTGCCCGTTTTCGTTCACGGTCAATCGGCCTGGGCAGAGGGCGTGGGCGAGCAATTACAGCCTCTAAGCCTGCCGCCACGGACTTATGTCGTGATTCAACCCAACTGCCAGATATCGACCCGTGAAATCTTTTCGCATCCGGGTTTGACACGGGACTCAAGTCCGATCACAATAGCGCGCTTTTTAGAGGTAGGAGAAAACAACGATTGCGAAGCAGTTGTTCGTGTTCTCTACCCCGAAGTTGATACAGCTCTACGGTGGTTAAGTCGTTGGGGCCTTGCTAGAATGACAGGCACGGGCTCTTGTGTGTATATTGAAGTGGTGGATGAGCATGAGGCGCAAGCAGTACTCGCCGAAAAGCCTGCCGAATGGTTTGGGTTTAGTGCCCAAGGCGTTAATACTTCAGCACTACACACGCAGCTAAGCAAGCTAGACTAAGGTTTGACGGTCTGAGTTGTGTCAATGGTTGAGTTAGTCGCAGTAGCGCAGAGATTGGGGTGTCGCCAAGTTGGTAAGGCACAAGGTTTTGATCCTTGCATGCGCAGGTTCGAGTCCTGCCACCCCAGCCATTTTTAAGCCAGTCAAGTGTGAACTGGTCGTCGTGTAGAGTCAGAACGTCCTTCTAATCCCGGATAATCATCGTGGCAGAACTGAAGATCTTTACCGGCAATGCTCATCCTGAGCTCGCTACCCGGGTGGTAGACAGACTTCGGATGGAGTTGGGACGTGCAGACGTCGGGCGCTTCAGTGACGGTGAAGTCGCCGTTGAGATTCAAGAGAACGTGCGTGGTAAGGATATTTTTATACTCCAGCCCACCTGCGCCCCCACCAACGATAATTTGATGGAACTCATCATCATGGCTGATTGCCTGCGCCGAGCTTCGGCACAGCGCATTACCGCGGTGGTTCCGTATTTTGGTTACGCCCGTCAGGATCGTCGCTCACGCTCAGCCAGAGTGCCCATCACCGCGAAGGTGGTTGCCGATATGCTTGGCACAGCCGGCATTGACCGTCTGCTGACCATCGACCTGCACGCGGACCAAATCCAGGGTTTCTTTGATATTCCTGTCGATAACATTTATGCAACGCCCGTATTACTCGTCGATGTTGAGCGTCAGGGCTACGAGAACCTGATGATCGTGTCGCCTGATGTGGGAGGCGTGGTCCGTGCCAGAGCCATGGCTAGGCAGTTGGATGATGCGGATCTTGCGATCATTGATAAGCGTCGACCCAAATCTAACGAGTCGGAAGTCATGCATATCATTGGTGATGTTAGCGGTCGAACGTGCTTGCTGGTTGACGATATGGTGGATACGGCCGGCACCTTGTGCGCGGCTGCCAATGCGTTGAAGGCCAATGGCGCACTGAAAGTTGTTGCCTACTGCACCCACGCGGTGTTGTCAGGGAGTGCGATCAAGAATATTGAAGCCTCAAATATCGATGAGCTGGTCGTGACGGATACTATTCCGCTGCGGCCCGAGGCGAAAGCCTGTAAGAAAATTCGGCAGTTAAGTATTGCTGATGAGCTGGCCGAGTCGATTCGACGGGTCAGTAACGAAGAGTCGCTGAGCGCGCTCTTTACCAAGAGAATTCAGCCCGCACTATTCTAGTCCTTTCCGGTGTGTTTATTTAGCCAGACCAGGCAAGCAAGTGGGGTGACTTAAGTCCCAATCATGGGTAATTGATAAAACGCCAGGCGATTACGGTCGCGGTAATCCCTGGATTGTTTTTTAGGAGAGTAGAAAATGGCACAAGAATTTGAATTGAACGTCGAGCCACGAGCTGACCTGGGGAAAGGTGCGAGCCGCCGCCTGCGTCGCTTGGGCGATATGGTCCCTGCTGTGATTTATGGTGGAGGCGCTGAGCCAGTGTCGATTACGATATCTCACAAGGATATCCACCGGGCTTGTGAAAATGAGGCGTTTTTCGCTCACATCGTCAAGATCAATATGAAAGGCGGTGGTGTTGACAATGTCATTATCAAAGACCTGCAGCGTCATCCTGCGAAGGATCGTATCATGCATGCGGATTTTCTGCGCGTGCGTATGGACCAGGAAATCACCGTTGAAGTACCGTTGCACTTCCTGAACGAAGAAGCGGCTCTGGGTGTGAAGCGTGATGGCGGTATGGTATCGCACGTTATGTCATCTCTTGAGATCGCATGTTTGCCTGCTGATCTGCCCGAGTACATCGAGATTGATGTGTTGGAGCTGGCGCTGGGTGACTCGATCCATATGGACGAGGTCAAATTACCAAATGGTGTGACTATTCCTGCATTGGGCCTTGGTGATGACCACAACCAGGTTGTCGTGTCTATCAACGCCTCTCGTGCGACGATCGAAACTGGCGACGCAGAAGGCGACGCTTCAGCAGCCGACAAGTCTGAAGAGTAGCATCTCCTCGTCTGGCCGTTTGATATCGAGCTGATTTGATGAGCACACCATTGCGACTCATTGTTGGTATTGGTAATCCCGGAGAGCAATACGCACGAACCCGACACAATGCTGGTGTCTGGTTCGTGTCTGCTTTTGCGGAGCGATTAGGTGTGCAGTTCAGCAAAGAGAAGAAATTCTTTGGACGCGTCGCCGTCGCCCACTTCGAGCAGCAAGAAATTCGTTTGCTACTACCCAATACGTATATGAACGAGAGCGGCAAAGCCGTGGGCGCGATCGCGCACTTCTACAAAATCGAGCCCGAGCAGATGCTGATCGCTCATGATGAGTTGGATCTGCCTGCGGGTGGTGTTCGTTTCAAGCAGGGTGGTGGTCTGGCGGGTCATAATGGCTTGCGGGATATTACCCGTGCCCTGGGTGGCCGCCAGGATTATAATCGCCTAAGAATAGGTGTTGGTCATCCTGGCACAAAGACTGAGGTTATCGGCCACGTCTTGAAAACAGTCAGTCGTGCCGACGAGGATGTTATTCATCAGTGTCTTGATGAAGCCATGCACTTGATGCCCGTTGCCGTCAAAGGCGAGTGGGAGTTGGCCATGAACAGCCTCAATGGTTTTGTGGCAAAGTAGCGCGGCAGATGATGTCGGTAAGGCGATCACAATTTATTTTTAACAAGGAATGACCCCATGGGATTTAACTGCGGCATCGTTGGTCTACCCAATGTTGGTAAGTCGACGCTATTCAATGCGTTAACCAAAGCCAGCGTGGGTGCAGAAAACTTTCCGTTTTGCACCATCGAACCCAATTCTGGGGTTGTGCCTATGCCTGACCCGCGACTGGATAAGCTCGCCGCGATTGTTAGCCCGGAGCGCGTGGTTCCTACCAGCATGGAATTTGTCGATATCGCGGGCCTCGTGGCTGGCGCCTCAAAAGGTGAAGGTCTGGGTAACAAGTTCCTGGCCAATATTCGTGAGACGGATGCCATTGCCCATGTTGTCCGTTGTTTTGAAGACGAGAACGTGACCCATGTGGAAAACAGCGTTGATCCCGCGCGCGACATTGAGGTGATCAATACGGAACTGCAGTTGGCAGATCTCGATTCTGTCGACAAGGCCATTACACGCTTCAGTCGCACCATCAAAAGTGGTGATAAAGAGGCCATTATCCGGGTCGCTTTTGCGGAGAAGTTGCAAGCACATATCAATGAGGGTAATCCGGCTCGCTCTTTCACGTTTACTGATGATGAGTTAGAGGTCGTCCGTGAGTTGCACCTGCTCACCATGAAGCCTGTGCTGTATATCGCCAATGTTGACGAAGAAGGTTTTGAGAACAACCCGCTGCTCGATACCGTGATTGCCATCGCCAAGGCCGAGGGCGCCGCAGTGGTGTCTATTTGTAACAAGCTTGAGGCCGAGATTGCCGAGCTTGAAGATGAAGAGAAGATAGAGTTTTTGGCCGAGATGGGCATGGACGAGCCGGGTCTGGACCGGGTTATTCGCGCCGGCTACAGCTTGTTGGGTCTGCAGACGTATTTCACGGCAGGCGTTAAAGAAGTGCGCGCCTGGACTGTCCGCCAGAAAGCGACCGCGCCTCAGGCTGCGGCAGTGATTCACACCGATTTTGAGAAAGGTTTTATCCGTGCGGAAGTCACTGCATATGAAGACTTTGTCGCATTCAATGGCGAGAATGGTGCCAAGGAAGCCGGTAAGTGGCGTCTTGAGGGCAAGGAATATCTTGTTCAGGACGGCGATGTCGTGCATTTCAGGTTTAACGTTTAAAGAAGCGTCTAAAGAAGCGTCTAGGGTAACCCCTGAGCGGTGCTGGCACCCAGTCGCATCAGTGCGAGTTGTGAGGCGGTTCGCCCGCTGACGCGCTTGTGCTGGCAGCTCAGAGGTGCCAAGCAACATGATCGATTACTTGCCCACTACATAGGTTTTTTCAATATGCGCCGACTGTTGATCAACATACACCTTTATCTTGCCGCCTTCCTGGCGCCCATGTTGCTGCTCGTCTCGATTTCGGGTGGGCTT
>JBLHRT010000030.1:0-15618 GCA_047626255.1 Candidatus Azotimanducaceae bacterium | reverse complement strand
TCGCCATTGCCTATCAGCAGAACCAGACTGCAGCAGACAGCCTGCTGGCATCACTGCCCCATGGACCGCACAGCGTGCATCAAGCGGATATAACCCAACCCGAGCAGGCCGAAGCGCTCATCGATACGGTGCACACGACCATGGGCAGCCTTGATGTGCTGGTTAACAATGCGGGTATATCCGCTCGGTTTGATGTCGCGAGCATGTCCTATGCTGACTGGCAGTCGACGTGGCAACGCATTATGGACACCAACCTCACCGCCGCAGCAAACCTGTCGTTTTGCGCAGCCCAGCGAATGATGCCCGCTGGTGGTCGCATTATTAACGTGTCTTCCCGCGGCGCCTTTCGCGGCGAGCCGCTGATGCCGTGGTATGGCGCATCAAAGGCCGGTATGAACGCCATGGGGCAGTCGTTGGCACAGGCACTCGGACCACACAATGTCTTTGTCTACACCGTCGCCCCGGGCTTTATCGAGACGCCCATGGCAGCGAGCGTGCTAAAAGGAGCCGAAGGTGCCTCCATTCGTCAGCAAAGCCCCTTGGGGCGGGTAGCCCAACCCGAAGAGGTCGCGGAAACTATTCGCTACTTGGCATTGGACGCGCCGACGTTTATGACAGGGAGTATTATCGATATTAATGGCGCCTCCTACTTACGCAGTTAGACTTAGGCAGCCATTGAGCTTGCTCTGACGCTTAACCGATAGCATCTATTCTTGGGGGTCGAAATTATCGGCTTGAGCGACTAGCATACTGCTCTAAAGGTTAGATACACCTAACATACACGCTCCTAATCTACGCATAAGGAAACCCATGGGTTGGTCAATCAACCAGGCGACAGGCCTGACGTTTCACAAGCCAAGTCAGTCGACTAAAGGCTACACGTTACTGACTCCTCATGGCGATCAGTCAAGTTACCTGATTGATATGGAGGGTCGCGTTGTTCATCGTTGGCACTTTACCCATATCCATCCGGGCTACGGTCGACTGCTCGACAACGGTAACCTGCTAATGACCGGCTCCGACGTCAACCTGCCAAGCCCGCCAAAGGACGAGCCTACCAAGGCGCCGCTACCCTTTGAGCAACACATCACGCGTCTGGGCGGCTACCACACGACACTGGTTGAGATGAACTGGGACGGCGACATTGTTTGGGAATACGAAAACCGCAGTCAGCACCATGATTTTTTTCGCTTTGATAACGGCAATACATTGGTGCCCGAGTGGGTGGAACTGCCGGAAGACCTACACAAACAAGTGCGCGGTGGTTATCGCAAGCCTCGCGAGCGCTTGCCGCGCCTGCTCGGTGACGACTTGGTAGAAGTCGACCCGCAAGGCAAAGAGGTACGGCGTATCCACACCTGGAAACTTCTGGATCCGATCAAAGACCCAATCCATCATGTTCGTCGACGCTGGGAGTGGACCCACGTCAATGGCCTAGACGTCAACAAGGCGGGAGATATTGTCTTTTCGGCCCGCAATGCCGATCGCGTTGCCATTATTGATGCCAAGACACAAGAACTGCGCTGGAAATTCACCAAGACTCACGCCCAACATAATCCAACCTGGGTAAATGACACCCATATCCAAATTTTTGACAATGGCGAGTCTTCATCACGCGTTATTGAGGTTGACCCTGCCAGCAGCGATATCGTCTGGACCTACCATGGCCTGCCCATTCATCAATTTTTCAGCGGTCATATCTCCGGCGCATCGAGACTGCCATCAAGTAACGTGCTGGTCTGCGAGGGTACTAGCGGTCGCCTCTTCGAGACTACACAGAATAGAGAAGTGGTATGGGAATGGATCAACCCATTCGTCAACAATAACGCCCGCGGCGAGCCAACCACAAGCATCTATAGGGCTCACCGCTACCTGCCTGATCACCCCGCATTTAGGGACCGAGATCTTGATCCTCGACAGCACGCTAATGTCAATCGGTTGAATGGACTCATGGCATAATTTTACGTGAAGCGCCCCTCTCAACACGCTAGCAATAAAAGAGCATTACACTAACAAAAGACCTTACATTGCCGTAAAAAATACCTAACAATAATAGAGAGCCGCGCCATGAAAAACTTGCTTCTAACAACAACCAGCCACGCCACGCTGAAAGACTTCCTTGAGCCTTTTCACGAGCAGGTTCGCGTGCTAGAGCTGCAAGATGATGGCACGCTGAAACTCGATGATCAGGTAATAACAACCGAGCAGTATCCTGTTCACGCCTCTTGGCTCAGCCCGGATCTCATTGGCAATAAAACCATTCGCCACCTAATCCAACACGTCACAGACGCCGCCGAATTACAATGGATGCAAACTATCACTGCCGGACTCGATGCGCCTTTCTTCAAACAGGTCTTTGATCAAGGCGCACGCCTTACCAACAGCGACGCCCAGGCACCCGCCATCGCTGAATATGTCGTGGCATCGGTGTTGACCCATTATCAAAAGTTTACTGAACGCGCAGCGCTGCAAGCACAAAGCAAGTGGCAAGCTACGCAATTTCGAGAGATCTACGGATCACGCTGGCTGATCGTCGGTTTTGGCAATATTGGCCAGCGGGTTGGTGAAATAGCCAAAGGTTTCCATGCGGACGTCACCGGTGTAAAACGTGCCGTCAGCGATATGCCACACTGCGACCGAATTATCACCTATGCAGACATGAACAGTCACCTTCCCCATGCTGATGTGGTTGTTTTGGCCTGCGCCCTAACAGACGATACTCGCGAGCTGTTCAATGCCGAGACCCTGGCGTTGATGAAGCCTGACGCGATACTTGTTAATATTGCCCGCGGCGGCGTGGTGGACGAACCCGCATTAGTGGCTGCCCTTGACCAAGGCCAAATCGATCATGCTGTACTTGATGTGTTCGCCAAGGAACCCTTACCCGAGCAAAGCCCTTTATGGCAGCACCCACGGGTGACGCTAACACCTCATTCGAGTAACCGAGGCACGGGAACTACCGCACGCAGCCTGTTATTGTTTCAGGAAAACCTGACGGCCTATTTGACAGACAAACCCATGCGAAATCTTGTGGATGCCAGTTATTTTTAACACGATTAACTGATCAGCTTACAGACACTGTATTGAGTGCCATTTCGCATGCTGCGCCATTGCAAATCACGTTCCCGCGAGCCTGCCTAGTTGTGACGCAATAGAGGCTTTATCGCGGCGATCCTATGCTACTATCAGGCCCATGAAAAAAACCCTCACCGCATTCAGGTTGGGAGACGTGCGTGGTGTTTATCCTGATGAAGTTAACGAAGACTTCGCCCTAGGTTTCAGCCACGCGCTTGCCCAACAGTTCGACCTCACTGGCATCATCGCCGTGGGCCGTGATATGCGTGACTCCAGCCCGGGTCTGCAAGCAAGCCTCATTGAAGGCCTGCTCGACTCGGGGCTTGATGTTGTCGACCTTGGTATGTGCGCGTCAGAGTTAGGTTATTTCGCCTCGACAATGACGCAAATTAATGCCGCTGTCATTGTTACCGCCAGTCATAACCCACCCGACTATAACGGCTTCAAGGTGGTGCTGAACAATGGCCAGGCCGTGACTTTTTTGGACGGCCTCGTGGGTGTTATGCAGCTGATGTTGGCCGGCCATCGTAACCGCTGCCGGCGGGGAAGCTTAGTTTCTATTGATGTTCACCAGGCATATCTTGCTTTCCTACACCAACAGTTCGAGGGCATTAATCTGGCGAGCGGACTGATGGCGCTGAACGGCTTGAACGGCATGGCAGCGACGCTGGCCGTTGATGTTGCAGAGATGTTTAAATTGCCGACACACTGGTTCAGACAACAACCTGGACCCATTCCCGTGGAGGGCCCAGATCCCTCGAAACCACGTCTAAAAGTCGAAATGAATAACTTTATGCAGACCAAACCCTTTGTCATGGGCGTGGCCTGGGACGGCGACTGTGACCGCTGCATGATTTTTGACACACGCGGGGAACTGATACCCACCTACTACATCATCGGCTTGTTGGCCGAGCATTTCCTAAGACAACAGCCTGGCGCAGCCGTCACGTTTGACACAAAACTGTGCTGGAATACCATCGATATTATTCGTCGATTAAAGGGGCAGGCGATACGCTCAGAGACGGGCCATGCGTTTATGAAACGACATATGAGCACGAACAAAGCTGTATATGGTGGCGAACTCTCGTCGCATCATTACTTTGGCAGTTTCTTCGGCTGCGATTCTGGCATGATCGCCTGGTTGCAAATCATTTCCGCTCTCAATAATGCCAACACCAGCCTCACTGATATCATCGATGAAAGTAAATCGCGGATTTGCTCAACGCCAGAGATCAATCTTCATTTGAGCGATATCTCTAGGGCATTTGAGTCTATTTCGAGTCGCTATGGCTCACGCGCGACCCATACCGACTATTTCGACGGACCAAGTTTTGAGATGCCCGGGGACTGGCGCTTCACGCTGCGGCGCTCTAAAACCGAACCGCTGGTGCGCCTCAACCTGGAGGCTCGGGGCAACCCCGACCAACTTCTCAACGAGGGCAGCGACCTGCTGTCAGCGCTGGCACCTTTTCAGGCTGACGATAGCAATTGGCACGATTCACTGATCATTCAGTAAAACTCACCGACTGGCTGACCTGACGGACCCAAACTCACTTTACCGTGCGCCAGTCAATCGGCGACTGGCCATGGGCCATCAGGTATTGATTAGACTGGGAGAAGTGCCGACAGCCGAAGAACCCACGATAAGCTGCTAACGGCGAAGGGTGAGGCGCCTGTAAAACCAGATGTTTGTCGCGGTCAATCTTCGCACCCTTCTTCTGGGCATAGTTACCCCACAACATAAATACGACATGCTCTCGCTGCGCTGATAGCACCTCGATAATCTTGTCAGTAAATCTCTCCCAACCCTTGCCTTGATGAGCATTCGCCTGACCTTGCTCCACAGTGAGTACGGCGTTGAGCAGCAACACCCCCTGCTCCGCCCAACCCGATAAGCAGCCGCTAGGAAACGCTGATTTTGGTAGATTCAGATCAGCCTGAATTTCCTTGATAACGTTCAACAGTGAAGGTGGCATGGGAATACCCGGCGACACCGAAAAACACAGACCATGAGCCTGACCAGGACCGTGATACGGGTCCTGCCCTAGAATCACGACTTTCACCTTGTCCAGAGGCGCCGCATTCAGCGCGCTAAAATACTGCCCACCCGTGGGAAAAATAGTCTTACCTTGTGCTTTTTCCTCGGCCAGGAATTCTCGTAAGTCCTGCATATAAGGTAATTGGAATTCATTCTGTAGCGATGCGAGCCAACTCGGGTGGAGTTTGATTTTTGGGTTCTTGTTCATCATAGGCAACTCATTTTCGCGCCAGCGCTGGCACCTCACGGGGGTAGAGCGAGCATTCTGCATATGTACTATGATGTAGCGTCTCGACATCGAGATCAAGATGTTCCGTCTTAGCAATAACCTGTTAGCAACAATCGGTTAACCGCTATTGGTTGACGACAATCCGTAAACTACAATCCGTTAACTACAATCCGTTAAAAAGACACCGCAGGTATGCACTATGCGCCAACGTTTTAGGCTTCAACCCATCGCACTGCTACTTTGTCTCGCCTGCGCGAGCGCTGACGTCTGGTCAGACGATGCGTCCGTTGAGGAGTTACGCATTGAGGCGGCTCGCAAAGCGATGCCCCAGAGTATCGGCCCGTATCAAACGTTGCAAAACCGCACAGTTGAGGCTTGGGCCACAGCCGCGACGTTAGATCAATTACGTTTGAGCGTTCGCAGCGCCGGCGATCGTCTCTGGCAGTTGGCCAAACTGCAGGTCGCCGGACTGGGCAGCTATGACGACAGGGGACTCTACTGGACACGCCTGCAGTTGACCCAATTTTTACGCCAGCATGACTTCAACGTATCACTCACACCACTGGAGCGTCTTAATCTCATCGAAGAACTAGAAAACAGTAGTCGCGGCCGACTGGATCTGGCTTATCGCAAGACCACCCACAAACGTATATTCATTACTGGCTTTGACCCCTTCCTGCTTGATATCAACCTACAACAAAGCAATCCCTCTGGCGTGCTGGCATTACTGCTAGATGGTCAGGTGATTAGCCACGAGGGCGTCACCGCTGAGATCAACACAGCCCTCGTGCCCGTGCGCTATGCCGATTTCGACGCCGGCGAGGTTGAGTCACTGCTGGCACCGATCTACGCGCTGCAAAGCGTCGACATGGTGATCACCATTTCTATGGGACGCAATGAATTCGATCTAGAGCACTTCCCCGGCCGCAGGCGCAGTGCCAGCGCGCCAGACAACCTGAACATATTGGCAGGAGGCTCGCAGGTGCAACCGGTGATACCACGCCTAGGGATGGGCCGGCTGGAAGGCCCAGAATTTGTGGAGTTCAGCTTGCCCTATGCAGCCATGCAACAAGCCTCAGGCGCCTACCCTATAAATGATCGACGACTCGTCACCACACTGGAGAAAACCTTTAGCGCAGAGTCACTGGCATCATTACGTTGGGCCACTGCCGTGCGCGGCGGGGGCGGCGGCTACCTATCAAACGAGATTTCCTATCGCAGCATCCGCTTGCGCAACAAGCTCGGCTCAACGATTCCCACAGGACACATTCATACGCCGAGGATGCCCGAGCATGACAAGGCCATGCTTGAAAAAATCACGGCCCAGGTGACACAGATGCTGCGTCTGGCCCTACACAAACTGCCATAGTCTCAGCTCAGCAGCTCGACCCGCCCGGCAATATCACCCGTGCGGGCTAGCTGCAAAAATTCCTCCCCCAGCGCTAGACTCTGGTCACGCGCCTGCGACCAGCGCCGCATTCGCTGCGCGTCATCGCCCTGAAACTTGTTGAAGTCACGCCGGTCAGGAATCACGCCACCGGGCAGCGATTTTACAAATTCAGCAGAAGGACAAACCACCAACGTATCATCTAGCTGGCGCCCCGTGACCTTGCGCCACGGCGCGAATTTATCAAACCAGCCTTCCTTGATGTGCGGATAAAAATGCGGATATAACACCAAACCTTGTTGGATTTCAGTGAGGTTGGTGGGCACCGGGTGATAATCCAATAACCCGCCGTCACGATAAACGCCCTCTGGCGCACCCGCAATCCCCGTCACCCCGGGCATCAGCACGGGTATTGATCCCGACGACAATATCGCCGGGACAAAATTGTCAGGCGTCAGCGCAACACGGCGGGTTATAAAACCATCTCGCCCGGCATAATCATGCACCGCTGCGCCGCTATGGAATATGATTCGCTCAAACGTTCGCTGATGGAATTTTCTCCCGCCCAGGGCCAGCAGAAACGCCTTGAGCATTGCCACTTTCTGAGCTGTCGGACGGCTGTCCGCGAGCATGTCCAGACAGCGGACACTGGCACAATGATAGTTATATCGAGGACTTTGTAGAATATCTGTGACCGCTTCAACAGGCAGAAAGGCCGTCAGAATACGGTGGGTCTCCAGCGCAATCTGCGCCGCTGTCACGCTCCCCACATACTGTTGGGTGATATAGGCCTGCGCTAGCACCGCCAGCGCGGCGGCAGGATCACGCTGGGCCGCTGCCGCCAGCTTAAACGCGCCCACTGACGTACCAAACAAATCTACCGGGTGTGACGTCGACGCTAGCCAGTCGGCGAATATCGCTCGATCCAGACCATAAATCGTCAACCACTTAGCCGCCCCGGATGCACCAAACACAGCTGATATATCGTTAGGCGCCAGGCCATGGTGACGAATTTGCGCGTAGGCGCGGGGTCCTGCAAATAGTTTAAGCGCTGCCATCATGTCGTCGCAAAATTGTTATCATGTAGTCAATTGTCACCATATGGTCATTGCAGGGCTGGTTACGCAGCGAAGACGACTAGTCTATTCCTTGCAGCCCTAGACAAACACCCAAAAAGCCCGGTGACAACGCACTCTTGCCGCAAATAAGCATGATATTTCCATGCTATCATGAGGGGGTATTGCTCCGATGCCATCGCTTAACCCACTGAGAATACACCCCATGACGCCGGCTATCGACCTTCTCAAGCAGCACAGTGTTAACCACAGAGTTCACGAGTACAGCCTTGGGCAAAGCAAGGACGCAGCCAATCAGGCCTATGGCGTGGAGGCCGCCGCCAAGCTCGGCCTTGATGAGGCGCTCGTATTCAAAACGCTCATTGTCAATCTCGATGACCATAGCCTGGCGGTCGCCATCATCCCTGTTGCCGCCAAGCTGAACATGAAACTCATGGCCCGCGCGCTCGGCGGTAAGAAAGCCGTGATGGCAACCCAGACACAAGCAGAACGCTCATCAGGTTATGTGCTAGGAGGCATCAGCCCCTTGGGACAAAAGAGAAGCCTCAAAACCGTGATTGACACCTCTGCAGGTGAACTGCCCTCAATCTTCGTCAGCGCTGGCCGGCGGGGTCTAGAAATCGAACTCGCGGCCGAGGATTTAGGCCGACTGACCCAAGGCAGCTTTACCCACCTGCTGCAGTAACTAACATTCACACCGTCTAAACCATTGCACCTCGAACGTCGTCTTACAGGGGAGATGTTTATTTAAACGATCTGACTGGAGTCGAGCACTATGCCTATAACACCCTTTAAACTTTTGAATTTACTGGGCTTTGCGCCGTTCGCACTGTTATTGATGGCGAGCCCTTGCCAAGCCCAGGTGATAGAGCAGACATTTGACGCCCAGTCAGGCGGTCACTTAACGCTGGATACGGACATAGGCACGATATACATCAAGTCTCACAGCGACGCACACGTGTTGGTTAAGGTGCGCATAGAAGGTACTGATGAAGGCGATATGGAGGTGACTTTCGATGCGGATGATGGCGACGTGGCTATTGAGGGCAAGCTGAAAGGATCGGGATGGGGCTCCGGACGGGGCTCCAGCAGAGGGCTGCGGGTGAGTTACGACATCACCGTCCCGCAGAACTACCACCTCAATGTGGACACCAGTGGCGGCAGCATCGATATTCAGGACTTGATCGGTAATGTCGACGCCAATACGTCTGGCGGCTCTATTTCACTCGGTCATATTAGTGGCGAGGTTGATGTGGACACCTCCGGTGGCAGCATTGACGTGGATGCCGTATCTGGCAACCTCAATGCGCATACATCGGGCGGTAGCATCCGCGCTCGACTCGACAAGCAACCCACCGGTGACAATGAGCTGTCGACATCCGGCGGCTCTATCAAAGTCTACTTGTTCGCTGAAATCAAAGTAGATTTGTCCGCATCAACCAGTGGCGGCAGAGTTAAAACCGACTTCGACGTCGATGGCCGAGTCGACAAGCAACGGATTCGTGGCACTATCAATGGTGGCGGTCCCCGGTTAAGGCTGTCGACCAGCGGCGGCAGCGTCAGGATCAATCAGCTTTAAGTTGCTAGCCGCTATGCTTTGGCGGCCAGCAAACTCTTAACCACCTGTACATGACCCAGTGCCTCGATACCCGCGTCGGTCAGATAGCCGCCGTCAACCAGCGTCACCAGGCCCCTGCCGAATAGGCTATCACAGGCCTGGATGACCTCTGGGCGGGCACTGGAATGTACTTTGATACCGCTATCATGGGTCGCAGCATTAAACTGCAACAACAGGTTAAGCTCTTCGATATTTTCGGCAGTAAATGACACGCGTTAATCCCCTTAATGATTGCTCGAATCGTAGCCCTTCGTACAAGAGGGGCGAGCCTACAGAATGTCACACAATACACGTCGTTGCACACACCTTCTCCTCGGCGACAATTTCCCTGACTCTCAGATACTGTAGTCCAAAGTACGACGCCTGTGTTGATCGCTTTCAGGGCTGGACAATCACCGCCGGCATCCCTCAAACTCCTGCTCGAAACAACCCTTAACCCGCGGAGGTACGCCATGCAGAAGAAGCCCAAGGGTGACGGGACGTCGAATGAAGCCACAGACTATGCAAAAAATTGCTTGTGCATGCGCTCTGAGGACTAATATTGCGAGACGCCGTTAACTGATCAATAGCATGCCCCTTGAACCGACCTAATAAGGACCTGATGACCTTGAGTATCCGCGCTGTATTAACCCTAACGTTAAGTATTGTGTTGAGCGGTTGTTCCGCCCCCACAAAGCCCCTCGTAGAACGTAGCCCAGCGCCTGCCTGGTCACAGGGCGCCATGGCGACAGCCGCCAACCCTCATGCCGTTGAAGCGGCCATGACGATGCTCAAGCAAGGCGGGCATGCTGTCGATGCGGCTATCGCGGCTCACGCTGTACTGGGCCTGGTAGAACCCCAAAGCTCGGGCCTTGGCGGCGGCGGCTTTATGTTGGTATCCGAGCACGGCGCAGACCTCACTTTCTATGATGGACGCGAAATGGCGCCAGCTGGTGTCACTGTCGACATGTTCATGAAAGATGGCGAAGTGATGAACTTCTATGAGGCGTGGCAGAGCGGCATAGCCGTTGGCGTGCCCGGCACTGTAGCGCTGTATAAGCGCGCTCACGATGAACACGGTATGCTTGGTTGGGCGACGCTATTTGCACCGGCTATTAAACTCGCCAGCGAGGGTTTTATCGTTTCTCCACGTCTAGCAAATTATCTGCCGCGTATGCAAAAGGTATCAAACCTAGGCAAGAACCCCGCAACCGCAGCTTACTTTTATCCTAATGGCGTAGCCTTGAAAGCCGGTGAACGGCTGATCAACACGGCCTACGCAGAAACCCTAATGCGCGTTGCCAACGAGGGACCACAAGCATTCTACAGCGGTGAGATTGCGGCCAATATAGTCGCCGCGGCCCAGGCCGAACCCAATGGCGGCACGTTAACAACCGCAGATCTGGCAGCCTATAAAGTCATCAAACGACCGGTTATCTGTGGCGACTTCCGGCAATCTTCCATCTGTACCACAGCGCCCCCCTCATCCGGCGGCGCGCAGATCATGATCGCCGCCATGTACGATCATATGGTGACGGCAGAATCATCACAGGCCGACAAACTCGCCGCATTCGTTGATGCCCAACGATTGGCTTACGCTGACAGAGACCATTATTTTGGTGATCCCGACGAGGTTGACATCCCCCTTGATGACCTACTCAACCCTATCTACTTGAAGCACAGGGCAAGTGAGCGCTTTGCTCCAGCAGCTTTGCCGACTCCCGGAGACCCAGCCAGCGTCCTTGGTGGCTCGCCCCTGGCGACACGCTGGGGCACAGATACAACACAGGAAGCCGCCGGCACCACGCACCTGTCCATTATCGACAATCAGGGTAACGCCGTGTCAATGACCGCAACGGTTGAAGCACCGTTTGGCTCTTCACGTTGGGCCAATGGTTTTTTGTTGAACAATGAAATGACCGACTTTGCCCGCGAAGTGGCGGCCGAAGACGAACGTCCAGCCAACGCCATTACACCCGGACGACGACCACGATCTTCCATGTCACCGACCATGGTCTTCGACAAAGACGGAGAACTAATGATGGTGACAGGTTCCCCCGGCGGCAATTCGATACCGGCCTATGTGGCCAAGTCCATCCTCGGCGTGCTCGACTGGCAAATGGATGCCCAGTCCGTAGCTGACTTTCCTAACATCGTTGCCCGAGGCCAGAAGGTCAGAGTTGAAATCGCAGATCCCGCCGGCAAAGACATCGCTAAGGATCTAAAGTTACGCGGCTATGACGTGTTGGAACGCGAGGGTGAAAATTCCGGCCTGCATATCATTGTTGTACACCCGGACCGACTCGATGGTGCCGCCGATAATCGACGCGAGGGTATCGTAGGGGAATTCATGCCGCCGAACGAAATTCCTGATTAGGCAGCGGCACCTCATTAGACAGCGGCACCTAACTAGGCAAGCGACTCGATATCACATAAACATGGGGTTGCGGATATTGATCAAGCTCAAGATGCGGTACGGTCAAACCGTTATCCATTAACACATTGAGATTGTCGGTAATCCCGATTGAGCTGTAATAAAACTCATCGCCACGCCATTGATCTGTGATCTCGCCAGCGGCATGACCAAAGGTATACATCAGCACGCCACCTGGTGCCAGCGCCTGGCACAACGTGACCAGGTCCGGTCTCTGCTGGGCCAGAGGTAGATGGAAAATACTGTCCTAGGCGAGAATAAAATCGAAACGCTGATCGGACTGCCAGTGGCAAATATCTTCATGCATAAATGTTTGATCGGGGTGTTTGTGACTCGCTAGGCGAATCATTTCCTGAGATACATCCATGCCCAGCACAGCGTAGTCACTCGCGATCATCCGCCGAACAAAACGCCCGCCGGCACCACAGCCAACGTCCGGAGCACAACCACCCGTGGATCTATAATCTAGGGCTCGCTGACATTGTGTGACACCATAATCTGACTGGTCATGAGCCTCATGCCAGTACTCGGCAATGGCGTCGTACTTCGTGCCGAGAATGCGCGGATCCATCAAGTCACCTCAGTGAAGTTATTGACGAACGATAGTCGCGTTCAGGTGTGTGGTGCCCGACAATGAATTCGTGATGAGACAGCTGCGCTCGGCTTTATCAAGTACGCGCAGCGCTGCGACCAGACCTTCAACCCCCTGGCTGCTCAGATTAACATTCGTGGCGACATTGTCTGCCGCAGTAACAACTTGATAGTGGTGCGGAAATGCTTGCATACTAGTTCTCTTGTATTGAAGCTCTACTTAACGTTTCAATTAGCGCCTAATTTCTTTAGTAGCTGGGCCTTCTTCTCTTCCTCAAGCGCTTTAGCTTGTTCGAGCAGCTCAGCCGAGCTTGCCGTCACTTGGTCAATCGCATCGCCCGCTGCCATCTTCGCATCATCGACCATCGCTGTGGTCGTAGCGCTGGCTTGCTCTACTAAATCGGCAGTCATTGCGCTGGTCTCGTCAACCATATCACTAGCCATATCACTAGCCATATCACTAACATCGTCCTTCATTTCACCAGCTTCTTCCATCAATTCATCGGCCATACCGCTGGCGCCGTCCATCATCTCACCGATGACAGTCTCGGAGTCTTCGACCATACTATCTACTGAGGGCTTATCTTCACTGCAAGCGACCATCAGACCACAGACTAACAAGATGCTTAATACTTTCATGACGTCCTACCTATAATAACTAAACGTTGATTTAAAAGATCGCACAGGCTGGGCCGCTATTCTTTGTATTTCAGAGCAGCGCGCATAAGTATAGTTTGAATGTTTGCTTGCCATCTGCCTAATGATTGATGTGAGTTGGATCGTCCCTGATGGCTGACGCGTGATGCGCATTCATCGGCCTCGACAGAGAACCTTGCTATCAACGCGAGAGATGGGGCAGGATACCCTTGTCTAACAGCAGGTACACTCGATGCAAATCAATCTCAGTCCAGAAGAGGCCCGGATTATTGGCTGTCTGATGGAGAAGGCCATCACGACCCCGGACCAGTACCCCCTGACGCTCAATGCGCTGACCAACGCCTGCAATCAGAAGTCGAGTCGCGACCCAGTGATGAACTTGACATCAGGCAATGTGCAGCACACAGCGCGAGCGCTACAGGAAAAATTTCTCATCAAGAACAATGAGAATTTTCGAAGTAGTGTGGAGAAGTACGAACAACGCCTGTGTAATACGCCCATGGCTGACTACCAACTGTCCACCGAGGAATACGCGGTGCTGTGCCTGCTGCTATTGCGCGGACCACAGACCGCCGGTGAGATGCGAGCCCGCAGCCCAAGACTGCATGTCTTTGCCGACAATCAGGCAGTGCTTGACGTTATCCAAGCAATGATCAATCGCGAAGAAGGCGCCATCGTTGCTCGCCTGCCTAAG
The DNA here is from genome assembly GCA_047626255.1 of Candidatus Azotimanducaceae bacterium. Classification (GTDB taxonomy): domain Bacteria; phylum Pseudomonadota; class Gammaproteobacteria; order Pseudomonadales; family Azotimanducaceae; genus UBA4582. Next base: position 1,840 of record JBLHRT010000030.1, on the reverse strand, counting down.
AAATCCGGTCGTCAGGATCATGAGTACATGCATCTGTTGGCAGGTGACATCGCCTCAGCCCCGGAAGAAGAAGCCAACTCGGCAAGGGCCTCAACAACCAGCAGCAGCAGCCGCATTAACCAACTCGAAGCGCGGGTGGCGAAACTCGAAACGGCCCTAGTAAGCCTGGCCGGACAACTAGGCGCCGAGATAGATCTGAACGATGAGGCGGCGGCAGAAGACAGCGGCGAGTGAGCTTGGCCATAGCATCAGCTTACTGGTCTCAGCATCGTCGTTAGACATATAAAACCCATAGGGTTCTCTATACGGGACACTATACGGGACACTATATAAGACACTAATAACAACAGAGATCGACGACAAGTCGGCAGGAGCAAAGCATGTTGGCACTCCCTAAAACCAGCGACGACTTTACCAGCGAATGGCTCAACGCCGCACTCCGCACGAACAATCATCTCGGTCCATATTCTGTACTGGCCTGTGAGGCGCGTGACATTGATATCCCTGGGCAAACTGCTGAAATTGCTCGACTTTGCCTTACCTTTGACGATCCGCAGTGCCCACTGCCGCGGCAGATGATTGCCAAATACACCAGCCGCAACCCCTTGGTTACCGAACTGATTAATAACTTTGGCCAGTATTGGCGTGAGACGTCCTTCTACCAGGAATTCAGCGACGTCGGCTTACCCATACCGACCTGCTATTACGCGCGCCACGAGCCCGCCAGCCAAGAGATGGTCATATTGATGAGTGACCTGGCACCCGCCATGTCACCCGCCTGGGCGTCAACACCCGAGCATGTAGAAACAGCCATCGCACACCTACCGATGTTTCATGGCAAGTGGTGGAACAGTCCGCACTTGCTCACGAAAGATTGGCTGATACAGGCTGACAGCACGGCATTCTATACAGCCGCTGCAGGTGCTGGCGCAGCAGCGGCGCCGGCTATCCGCGCGGTATTTGGCCACAAAGCCGACGCCACCATCGAAGGGCTGACGCTCTTTAGCGAAAAAATTGAGCAGGTTATGGGCTATATCAAAAGCCGCGACTACACCCTGGTACACGGCGACTACCACGGCAAACAGATGTTCTTTGCGTCGCTTCAGGGCGGCGCCTTTACGGTAATCGATTGGCAATTCAGCTTTGTCGCCCAGGGCGCCTGGGATCTGGTACGCATTCTGACGTTAGGACAAAGCACGGCTGACAGACACCGCAATCAAGAAGCGCTGATTACTGGCTACTGCCAGAGCCTTGCTGACCTAGGCGTCGTGATTGACCGCGCCGACCTCGACAACGACATGCGGGTCGGCATAATGATATCTCAGATGATTATGGCGATAGCCCTCGCAGACACAGACATCGCCCTGATCGAAAAGGAATGCAACGATCTTGGCGTCAACTACCAGGATGTGTTGTTACTGCGTGGCGAGGCTTTTGTGCAGGAGTCAGGCGCTGTGGATTTTCTCCGCCGCCTCTGATGCAGCCTCGCCTTGTGGCACCGCATCCACAGCGCGGGCCTTCAGCAGACCCCAGCCTAGCATCGCCAGCGCCACAGAGACGATAGGGTTGAGCAGGTTAAAAAACGCATAAGGCAAATAATCCAGCACAGGGATACCCAACGTCACGGCATAAAATGCGCCGGCGGTGGTCCAGGGGATTAACCCCGTAGTGACCGTCGAGCCCTCCTCAACACTGCGCGACAAGATACTTGCCCGCAAGCCACGTGATTTGTATGCATCGGCAAACAACTGGCAATTGAGGATGATGCTGATATACGCCTCACCCATAGCAATATTACCAACAAAGCCTGAGAAGATTGTCAGCGCGATCAGCGACGCGG
>JBLHRT010000029.1:0-15992 GCA_047626255.1 Candidatus Azotimanducaceae bacterium | reverse complement strand
GTGGGCCGGATCTCCTGGAAGCTATTGAAGAGTATCTCGGAGTGAGGATGACTATGCTGACTGTAGGGGTGGCTAAAAAGATGACAAAAGGGATGAACGTTATTTACTGGACGGGCTTATGTATTGCCCTGTTATTCTCGTCACTGACGCAAGCGGCGGTTGAGGCTAGCGCCATGACCTATGCCCGGATCGGTGAGATCCACAGCACTAACCCGGTTGATCGGACCGCTATCATTAGCGGCTATCGGTACAGTTTTAATGGTGTGAGTGGCTACGGAAATCCGACGATCAAGATGCTCGGAGGCTTTTCTGGGGACTACGGCATGTTGCAGCCAGGCATGAAGGTGCTCGTGGTTTTTCGGTCTTCACGCTGGGCGCGCATCGTCGAGAGTATGGAGCAGGTCGCCAATCATGTGGCGATTGGCGTACCCGAAAGTCAATAGACTGGCTCTATCGGTGCTTTGAGCGCTTAGTCGCGCTCACTCACCCTTCGGCAGCGCCTCAAGCTGCACTCGCAGCTCTTCAGCCTCTTCCGTCAACAACGAATAACCACGAATATTGCCGTTACGCTGGGCAATCATCGCCTGCTCCAGCTTTTGCCGGTAGGCCTTGTTGAGCTTTTTAGCGGGGTCAGCTTTAAGGAACGAGAACATGGCATGGGCCTTGGGATAACAAAGTTGTGTTGATACGTTGTGATTCCTGCTTTGGCCCAGAGTCACAGGCATTTTTCCTGCGCTAGCCTCGCCCTGCCCGGCTGGGCACTTCCGCCGGAAACCGCTATCATGCTGCCCTACAGTATTGTCAAAAGGGCGATTCATGCAACTAGACCAGCACAAAGTATTGGTTACGGGTGGCAGCGTCGGCATTGGTCTGGCGCTCGCTGAAGCACTCATGGAGCAGGGCAATGAGGTGGCTATTTGTGGTCGGCGGCTGGACAAGCTGGAGCAAGCGCGCGAGGCGTTGCCAGGCTTGCATGTCATCCAAACGGATTTGACCGAGCCGGCAGCGGCCGCGGCGCTGATAGCCAAAGCGGTGGAATTGCTGGGTGGTCTGTCGGTGCTTATCAACAATGCCGGTATGCAAAACAGCCTTAGTTTTGCGACGATGGATGCCGAGCAGGCCATCGCGCGTTCAATGACTGAAATCCAGGTCAACCTGACGTCAGTCGTGGCCCTCACGGCCTACGCTATACCGCATCTGAAACAAGCTGACGAAGCAGCGATCGTTAATATCTCCTCGGCGCTGGTCTTTTCACCGAAAGCTAATGCGTCCATCTATTGCGCGACCAAGGCGGCGGTGCACAGTTTTAGCCAGACGCTGCGTTATCAGATGGCGGATGATCTGCCGCACGTTAAGGTCTTTGAGGTGATGCCACCGTTGACAGCCACCGACATGACCGCAGGACATGGCACGGGTAAAATCACCCCAGATGAGGTAGCGGCCGAGACATTGCGCGGCTTGGCCGCGGATGTGATGGAGATTCGGGTAGGTAAAGCCAAATTACTGGGCTTTCTTCAGCGTGTGTCACCTGCGCTAGCAGCGAAGATTATTCGCAATAGCTAAGCCATCGCCGCTCGTCCCTTGGATTCAAGTCCTAAGGAACACATTATTTGACTGAGATGCTCATGATGAAAACCTATCGACTACGACGATTAATACAACACAACCTGACGGGTTTGCTCGCCATACTATTGATCGCCCCCGTCCAGGCGGCTGATTTCCCCCAGGCCCAAGACATTGCTGGCTTCAACAAGGTGCTCAGTCGCAGCGGCGCGGCGTTCATCAGTGGACAGCCCACAGCCGAAGGCCTAGCGCGAATGCCAGCGGCTGGCGTGACGGCTGTCATCACACTACGCGGCGACAAAGAACAGCCCGATATTGGCTATGACGAGGCGGCAGCAGCCAGCGATCTTGGGCTGGCTTACTACAGTCTGCCGCTGTCTGGTGATGACAGTTATTCACCCGCGGTACTTGCGCAGTTTATCGCTCTGTATCAAAAACATGACGGCAAGATTCTGCTGCATTGCGGTAGTGCCCGCCGCGCCAGTTTTTTGTGGACCGCATTTCTGGTTAAACACCAGGGCATGGATCTGGCGACAGCGCAGCAGCACGGGATGGCTATCAATCTGGGGAAATCACCCGTGGCGGGCCTGCTTGGGCAGGACCTGAAATTAAGCTATTAACCAACCAATATTCAACAACCTAGGAAAGCACAACATGACTGAACTCACGAAACCCAACTTCAGCACTGACCTTACGGGTCAGGTGGCGCTGGTCACTGGTACAACGTCAGGTTTGGGCAAACGCTTTGCTCAAGTACTCGCAGCCTGTGGCGCCAGCGTCGCTGTCACTGGTCGCCGCGAAGATCGGCTCAAGGCGTTAGCTGACGAGATCAATGCTAGCGGCGGCAAGGCCTTCCCGGTGCGGCTCGATATGACTGACTCTGAGAGTATTGTCGCCGCCGTTGAAGCGGCTGAAAAAGCCCTCGGTACTATCACGATACTGGTGAATAACGCGGGCATTCCGGACGCCCAGCGGGCCCACAAGATGTCTAACCAGCTGATTGATGACGTCTTTGATACTAACTTGCGCGGCCCTTATGTGATGAGCTGCGAGATCGCCCGACGCCTCATTGATAGCGGCAAGTCTGGCCGTATGGTGAATATCTCGTCTGTCGCGGCCTTCCACTATGGTGGCGGTGGTGCGGCGCTTTACTCCATTACCAAAGCAGGCCTTGTGCGTATGACCGAGGCGCTGGCTGTTGAATGGGCGCGCTTTAATATTAATGTGAACTGTATTGCCCCGGGTGCATTCTCTTCAGAGATGATGGACGGCATGCTCGAGCGCATGGGTGATATCACGCAACACTTCCCGCGCAAACGTCTGGGTGACCCGGCGCAGATGGATAGCACTTTGCTGTATTTGGTGTCGCCTTCATCAGATTTTGTGACGGGCACGGTGATCAAAGTGGACGATGGTCAGGGACCCAGATGAGCTGTGTCACACGGGCTGAAACCTAGGACGGGCGTCTCAGGCGATAACGCCCTCGCGAGCCAGGGCCTGCATGTCATCCAATGACAGGCCCAACTCGGTGAGTATCTCAACCGTATGCTGGCCGATCTCTGGCGAGTGATGTCGTAGCTGATACTCTGCATGACTGAACCGCGCCGCGGCGCGCGGCTGCAGCATGGCACCGCCGCGGGGGTGCTCACTGACGTCAAGCATACCGCTGGCAACAACCTGGGGATCATCACTGACCTCACTACGCTTGTTGGCACGACCGACAGGAATATCGTTCTGGGCGAGAATATCGATTAACTGATCTGTGGTGTAGGGCGTTGTATCGGCCCCTAAGTGATGACAGACAACAGCGCCGTCAGAGGTGTGACTGACCTCGTAGTTATCCGCAAGATCACCCGATAACTCTGCATCGGGACCGATAAAGCTGTAGTTCCACATCAGGTCAGGCCAGTTGAAGTAGAGCCCAGCATCGAGCATGGATACTCGCACGTGTTGGCCGCCTGCACCGCGCTCACGCGCCAGTAGTGCGGCGGTAATGGCTTGTGCCGCCGTCAGGGCCGTAACCTTGTCGTAGATGATACTGCGCACCATGGCGGGCGCCGCACCTTGTTCTGCCTGCGCGTCGGTCGCACCGGTCATGCCTTGAATCACATAATCGTAAACCTTTTGCTCGGCGTAAGGACCGACTTCCCCCATGCCATTGATGGAGCAATAGATCAGTTCGGGATTAATCGCAGCCAAGTCCTCGTAGCCCAAGCCGAGTTTTTCAATCTTACCGGGGCGATAATTCTGCAACACGACATCGGCGCTTTGCACCAAAATGCGAATCAGTGCAGCCCCTTCTGGGTGTTTGAGGTTGATGGCCAGGGAGCGCTTGTTGCGATTGATCATCGAGAAGATTGCGCTCAAACCGTTACGCTGGGCGCCGAGATAGCGAATGCCGTCACCCCAACCTGGGGCTTCGATTTTGATGACATCCGCGCCCTGGTCTGCCAACACCACCGCCGCCATGGGGCCAGAGACTACACGCGATAAATCGAGCACACGCAACCCCGCTAGAGGGCCGCTCGGCCTATCGTCTGGCTTGTTATCAACAACCGTCATCTGCCGTGCCCTGCTTCAGGTTGGGTACGCATCAAGCAAACAGCGCGCCATTGAAGGACATGGCCCACAACAGCATCATGATCCCGCCGGTCAGCAGGTGCGTGCGTACAATAAGTCCTTTAACAGCGCGCATCGCCTCATCCGCGCCAGACTGCATCACCTTGATCATCAGCAGATCGAACATCAGCATGATAAAGATAATGGGCGCTGTAGCTGGAATCATCGCCCCCATCAACAGCTCCAAGGCACCCTCGGGATGCCACATGGGCTCCGCGAAAGGCAGTACTAGAATGAAAACAATCGTCAGCAAATGCAGCAGATTGCGCAACACGCCCATGGCTTTAAATTTTTCCAGCATAACGACTCTTCGATTGATACAGGCGCTGATTACACCATGATTCGCGCGCCGGTAACACACATACGCGGCGCTAATTATTGTCTAGCTCATGCCTGGCTATAGCTGCTCACACGCTGCGGGAGAGCGGCACCGATTACACCGCTCGGCGAGGCGCCATGCGCAAGCTTAGGGCCAGACTAATGATGATCAACAACAGCCCCGCCGCCGCCAGGCTACCGTCATTCAGGTCGATATCTAGGGATGCCAGCCCCGGCAGGGCGATTAACAGGCCCCCCGCTCCGAGCATCAGCCGTATAACGATCTTCTGGGTCAACAACCCCCAACCCAGCAAGTACCCCTGTATCGACGCGGCGATAAGGACAATGCCGACGAATACCTGCAGGGTGTGGCTGACCGTGGCCTGCCAGGAGCCTTGCAGAATCAGGGCTGGCTCGAGCACGAAAAAGAACGGAATAAAATAGGTGCTGGCACCCAAGCCCATAGCGCGAAAGCCGGTAGCCATAGGCTTCGCCTCGGCGATGGACGCCGCGGCAAAGGCGCCAAGCGCCACCGGTGGTGTGATAAACGATAACATGCCCCAATACAGAATAAACAGATGCACTGCCAGCGGGCTCAAGCCGCCTTTGATGAGCGCCGGGGCCAGTATAATCGCGAGAAAAATATAGGCCGCGGTGACGGTCATGCCAATACCCAACACAAAACTGGTGGCGGCGCCCATCAACAGCAGAATGCCCAAGGAGCCACCAGCGACGAACAATAGTTCATTGACGAGCGTGCCCGACAAGCCAGTCATAGACAACGCGCCAACGATGAGACCAACGCCGCTAAGGATCACCAGCAACTCCATCAACAAGGACCCACTGGCGCGCAAGAAATCCAGCGCCTGGGGCCAGGCCCAACGATGGCGCGCCGAGAACTGGTTCAGCACTAGCAGGCAAGCCGTTGCCAGCCACGGGGCCAAAGCCTCGCGCTGCATCACCAGCAGCAAAAAGATCAGGGTGATAAACGCGCCCAAATAGTACCAACCATCACGCAAAGTCGCGCCGACCGTAGGGATCTCCATATCGGCAACGCCCTTGATATCATTCTTCGCGGCATAGGCATCGATCTGCAGGAACAGCGCGGTGAAATACAGCAATGCCGGCAGCGCTGCCGCCAGCGCCACTTGGTAGTAGGGCATCTCAAGAAAGGTCGCCATCACAAACGCGGTGGAGCCCATGATAGGCGGCAGCAGCACGCCACCGGTGGAGGCGCAGGCCTCGATACCCGCGGCGGTCTCGCTGTTGATACCACTCTTCTTCATGGCCGGAATCGTTAGCTGGCCTGTGGTCAGCACATTGGTGATGACGCTACCGCTGAGGGAACCCATTAGGCCACTGGCCAAAATCGCCACTTTGGCGGGACCGCCGCGTACATTGCCCAGCAGCGCAAATGCCAGCTTGATAAAGAAATCGCCGCCCCCGGTGTGCTGCAAGGCAACGCCGAAAACGAGGAAACCCACCACCAGGCTGGCAAAGGCACGAAATGGCAGTCCGATCAGGCTCTCGCTGCTCATCACGTGGTAGGCGGCAGTGTCACTCAAATTGGTCGCCATACCTGCCAGCGCATCTGGCATCAAATCAGCCACCAGCGGATACAAAGAAAACAACACCACCAGCACAAACAACGACAGCCCAGCGATACGTCGCACCGCTTCGAGTACCAGTAACCACAGCGCGATACTCAGCTGATTAGCCATATCCGGCGCAGCAAATTCCCAACCCTCATCAAGCATGGTCTCGGCATTCATATACATCCAACAACAAATGCCCAACGCAGCCGCGGCTAACACCATATCAAGCCAGAGCAGATTAACGCGTGTGTTAGACCGATACACTAAAAACGCGGGCGGCAGCAACAGTGCCATCAGCGCATAGTAGTAATGGGTTTCGATGTTGATAAGACCATCGAAGATGGGCGCGCCAAAGGCCCGCACGTTATCCAACGCCAGCAAAGTCACCAGTACACAAATGAAGGCTAGCAGCGCACCTAACAGTCCGGTTAAAGGGCGCGTTCTACTCATTACAGGCCTGCCTTGCCAATCCAGACTGGGTCAAAACCGGCGGCTTGCAGGCGTTGGGTGCGTAACTGCAGCCAAGTGTTCTTGAATTCCTCGTCGTCATCATCGTCTAGTCCAAGCCCCAACATATCCTGCCAGGCAGCCTGCAATAGGCCCTGGCGCTCAATCAAGCGCTGGTTGTGCGCCGTCATCGCCTGCGTCCAGACGCCTCGTGACTGAAAGTACTGCACAGCGCCGGCGTGCCACGGTACCACCCAGTCAAATCGCTGGGACTTGATATCCCAGCCGATGGCGCCTGGATCGGCGTCTTTGAATTCATCAAAACCTTCGTCTATGGCACGCGCTAAGTTGTAAGTCATCGCATCATCTTGGTCAGCGAGGGTAATCAAAATAGGGTACGGATAGGTGGCACCCTCATGCGGTGCCTCAACCGTAATACCCGTACCACGGGTAGCCATATGCTGACTGAAATACGGCGCCTTGGCCAGCACGCGCTGCCAGCAGGCCTCGTCATCGTGGGCCAAGATCGGCCACGAGATACCCTGAGGAGAGGCCTCCAGCTTACGGGTTGGACCCGACACCGTGGTGGCATAGGCGGCGTCAATCTGGCCATCGACAATGCCATTCCACATGGCGTCGTAACCTGGGTAGTCAACACGGATCACGTCATCCCAGCCGACATTACCGCAGGCGAGGATCGCCTCGGTGGAAAGATTCAAGGCCGGCGCACCACGCACCCAGGGTATACGCTTGCCCTTAAGCTGCGACCACTCGGTGATACCGGATTCTTCAGTGACCGCCACCGACTGATTGCTGAGTCCGTTAGACATCATCACCACCCGCAAGGGCTGCGGCCCCCACTTGTCATCTGCAAACTGGAACACACCTTCTTGGGCCAGATACGTCGCCACGCCGTTCGCAGAGAACTGCACCCTGCCCTTCTTCAATGGCAGCAGCCGAGAGATATCATTCTTACCCGGTATCACTCGCAGCGTGACCCCATGGCGATCCTTCAACACCTTGCCGATAGCCACGGCCTGGTTGTAGCCAGTGGTACCGAGATTATACGCTGTCCAGGCGATGACCCGGGGTAATTTAACATCATCAGCCGCGACTAAGGCCGCCGGGGCAAGCGCCGCACAAGACAGCACAATGATCGACAGGCGCTTCAACACGCAAGGTATGGCAGGCAGGCTAGGCAACATAAATCAGCATCACTTCTATTTCTCCGCAGGTTACCCCAGCCGGCAGAGTGACACCATGCTCACCTGAGCTGTCTGGTGATGGCAGATTCCCGGTAAAGTGGCGGATTACGCCAACTGTCAGACGTTTTCGCCACGTGAGTTTCGCTATCACATTGTTATTTAACACTATGTTTTTATGGCATGAATATTGTTATATGAATACCTTGATGATCTAACCACACGTTCAATTTCAGTCTCACTTTCAGATCTACTTTTACTTTTACTTTTACTTTTACTTTTACTTTTACTTTTAACCAATAGGATACAACCATGAAACCACTCCACATCGTATTGCTCGCCGCCATTGCCACATTGCCATTGAGTGGCTGCGTGATACGCATCAACGACAGTGACTGGGAATCTGAAGACGGTGATTGGAAGGATCGACAAAGGCACAACGCCAGCAGAGTTCAGCAACTCGAACTCGGCCGAACCATGAGCTCCATCAAAGCCGATTTTGGTGAGCCCGATCTGGTGGAATCCTTTCGCCGCGACGCCCAGGACTACAAGGTGTTGTTCTATCGCACGCAGCACGCCAAAAGCGATGGCATGACAACCCGGAACGAAACGACGCCGCTAGTCTTTGTGGATGATGTATTGGTGGGCTGGGGTGATTCGGCGGTTGATAAAGCGGCGCCGTGAGATCTCAAGCGGGCGAACTCATCGCGTGATGGGTTCGCTGGCTGCGACAACACGGGTGTTTAGATGTAGAGATAGGACGTCGTCTTCACTGCAGCTCGAGCACACTTTGCTCATCACGTGCCCATAGTGTTCGAGGCTTCCCCTCAGCTCACTGTTCGTATCGCACAGTTCATACCGAGCTATATGTATCGAGCTATTCGTATCGAGCCCTGCACGGAATCCATATCCACCACAGGATAAGTTGGATCGATATGATCATTGCACTGTGTGGGACCTGGGTAGAGCGGTGCAGCCTTGCCGTCGCCACGGCGCATGTACCATTCGCTACAGCACAAATTTCCTCCGCCCGCTGCGCCTCACAAGGTCGCTGGCATTCATTAACTTCATTATGCGCGCTGAGCTCTGCTGCCAATGCAGAGCCATCACGAGATGGATTGTCGGGCTTCGCTAGATTTGATGTCTGCGGCAACTCCAGCGCCAGATGTTGCGGTGCGCCCTTACGGCCACTACTGCGCAAGTATCCCGCGCGCTTTGATAACTCATAACCTCACCGGCGTTCATTCACTTCATTATACGCACTGAACTCTGCTACCAATGCATATCCATCACGTGATGGATTATCAGGAATCGTTGGGGCAATCGGCAGCGATAGCTCTGGGTCCATCCGCAGCGCTGGCGCTGGAAACTGTGGGAGCGCCTTGCCTTCGCCATTGCGGAAGTACCATTCTCCGGCAAAGTTCTTTTGAATGGTGAACCCACCTTCGTGAAGTAGTCGGTGGTGGGTGGAACATAACAGTAGTGTGTTATCCATACTGGTGTCACCGCCGTCGGCCCAATGCATCACGTGATGCGCATCCAACCATTTGTCATGACTACAACTGGGAAATCGGCAGCACTTATCGGGACCCAACAAGGCACGCTTCATCGGGGATGAGACAACGCGGGTTTTGCGGCCGACGTTTAATGGATTACCGGCCTCGTCTTCTACCACCGTGACGAGACTGGCATCGCACGTGATGCGGCGTACCGTCTCGATGGGTAAGTCGCTCTTACCGCCGTCTTCGCGAAGGGCGGATTCATCCACGTGCACCATCACTTGGTAATGATCGGCGGTGGAACTGCGGCTTTCCCCACACGCTAAAAAGACCTGCGCTAGGTGCACCAGTGCATCGGCTTGTTGCCGGAAGAATGCGTCGGCATCCACGGGTAGCGAGGCCTTGTTGGCGTCAGCATCAATGCCAGTGCCAGTATTCGTGTTCGTGTTCGTATTCGCGTTCGTGCACGTGCTCACGTCCGTGCTCGTGTTCCTGTTCCTGTTCCTGTTCGTGTTCCTGTTCGTTGCACCACCAGACTCCAACGCTGCCGCGGCAATCTCAATAGCCTTCATCACCAGATCGCCGGTTTCTTTGGGCAACTGAGCACTCAACGTGATGCTGCCATCATCATGCTCAAACCGGCGAAGATAACGGGCGCTATGCACCTGATTCGGGTCTGTCGTGGATTGCCGCCGCTGGCGCATTGCGTAGCTGATGACAGTGAGTCTCAACCTGAGCCGCAGTGGCGCGCAAAGAATAATCCAACAACTCGCTTTCGTTACGCGGATTAGCGCAGCGGCTTAACGCGCGAGCATTGGAATAAGACAGATCGCCTGCCGCAAACGCCGCTGAACACTGTGGCAAATCATACAACGCCAGCGCCACACGCACCTTCTCGCGTGCGGTACCCAAAGACATACCACACTTGAAATTGAGCCACTCGGCGCAGTTATTAAAGAGCCAGGCCTTCCAGCCTTGGCGGATATCGAACTCGCGAATCAACACCAGAAACTCATATTCGGTGACATTGAGCTGTTGAGATAGATTGATAATCTCGCCTTCTAACTGGTCGAGTGAGCGGCGAGAGATGGGCGAGAGATGGGCGAACTGGAGGAAGCAGAAGTATTGATTTGCATGATAAGTAGCCGCCCTTGTTTGCTGTATATATACATTATTATGGCAACAACTACTTATTTTATATAATATTAATGCGCGATAAACGGAGCGATTCTTATAGCCACAACCTATTGCGTATTCACAAATTCTTTCGTATTCGCCAGCTCTTTTGTATTCACTAGCTCTCTCGTATTCGCGAGCTCTCTTATACTCATAAATTCTTCTAGATTCATAAAATCTTCTAGATTCAAAAGCTCTTCCGCGTCCAAAAGTCGCCTACACAAAAAACCTCAACGAGACTCAAACAAACTCAAAAACCGCCTACATCACCGCTTCATCAGCCTCATTAAGATAAGCACATGCAAACACCCTAAACGTTTACTTCACGCCCGTCGTCATCACCCGAGCAGCGCCTACCCAGGCTCAGACTCCGCGCCAATCTCTGCGCGCAGCAAGCCACGAAATGCCGTACGGGCGTTACTGTTCCCCTGCACGACATTAAACACCTCCCGGGCGATTGGCATATCTATCGAATAACGATCAGCCAGATCAATCACCGCCGGCGCGCTCTTAACACCCTCAGCAACCATGTACATCTTGTTGATGATGTCATCGATGCTGTGCCCCTTACCAAGCTCAAAACCCACAGATCGATTACGACTTTGAGGGCTGGTGCAGGTAGCCACCAAATCGCCCATACCGGTGAGGCCCGAGAAGGTTTGGATCTCGCCGCCCATGGCCACACCCAGACGCGTGATCTCCGCCAGACCGCGAGTGATTACCGCCGAACGCGTATTCTCGCCGGCACCCTGGCCGTCACCCATACCCGCGGCAATGGCGATAATGTTTTTCAACACTCCGCCGACTTCGCAACCGATCACATCATGATTGGTGTAGACCCGAAACAGACCGCAGTGAAAAATCTTCTGCACCTCTTTCATAATAATCTTGTCGGTCATAGCGATAACACTGGCCGCTGCATAGCCCGCCATAATCTCGCGCGCCAGGTTCGGGCCTGTCAGCACACCCGCGGGGTGCCCCGGCAAGACCTCATTGATGATCTCTGTCATCCGCATACCAGTGCTAAGTTCAAGCCCCTTGGTGAGGCTGATCACCGGAACCCAAGGACGTATATAGTGTTTAACCTCTTCAAGCACAGCACGAAAATTGTGTGACGGTATGCCCATGACGATCACATCTTTAGGCCCCACAGCTTCTTCGATATCGTTAGTTGCCGTCAGCTTTAGCGGTAGCTTAGCTCCTGGAAGATATCGCTCGTTAGTATTCTGCTCATTGATCTCGCTAACCGCAGCGGAATCTCGTGCCCAGAGTTTAATCGAGGCATTACGAGCCACCAGTGATGCCACCGTAGTGCCCCAACTGCCGCCGCCCAACAATCCAACTTTTAGTTCAGTGCTCATGACGTAGCCTCTTTTTATGCTGTATCAGATGCAAATTCGCGGATAAAAAATACAGAATTTTTATTATTATGCTCTTCCCGTAGTGCCAGTCTACTCTACTTCTTGCGACTATAAGCCGCGCAATCGATAGATAGCGCGCACATCAATACTTGCAAAACACGTACTATCGCCTGCATCAAATAATGCGACCTGAACATCGACAGACTCATGGCTTTTTTTCGTTAACAAATCGCTGACTGCCATTTCCGCGACTAATGCTGTACCCATCGGCATGGGCGCATAATTTTACGACTGCGTAGCCATGCGCACCCACGGATTCATCTAGGCAGTCCGCACCCCAGCTTTCCACTGCGGGATGACACAGATATGCCGATACCGTGACGCCGGGCACCAAGCCGCCTTTGACACCATAAGCCTTGACTATCTTATCGCCGTGAATTTCATTCGCTGAATACGGTACCTGATTGAAGGCTGTTGCCTGCCAGTTCTGCGCTATGATTGTGCCCCTGCAGTCTGTTAGGTATTGGCAGCGGCTTGCACGACTCCTACACGACACACTACCTGATGGAACCACTAAATTCGATACCCCACGGTACGCAAGCACTTACTCCGCCGCAGGCCCCGCCACGGAGCCTTCCCCGGCTTCAGTAATAAACCAGCAACAATTCCTGCCAGCATCCTTCGCTTCGTAAAGAGCTCGGTCAGCACGAGTAAAGGCGCTCTCGAGGTTGTCCTTACCCTGAAAAGCGGTAATACCCAAAGACACGGTAATGCTTATCGCTATGTGCTCGAAGTTGACGGGGCTTTGCGCCACCACTTCTCGCAGCTTGTTGAGCACTTCAACCGCCTGGGCGGCATTGGTTTCAGGCATCAGGATCACAAACTCTTCGCCGCCGTAACGCGAAATGAAGTCGCTCTTACGCAAGCGTGTCTTGAGCGTCGTCGCCAGCGCTTGCAAGACGAGATCGCCGGCACCGTGGCCGTGTTGATCATTCACCTTCTTGAACCAGTCAACATCACACACCGCCAGACACAGGTCCCCATGATGTCGCTGCCAACGAGCTAATTCTTCGGCGCCGCGCTGATTGTAAGCAGCGCGATTGGGCAGTTGCGTTAGGGCATCGAGCATAGCCAGGCGCTTTTGCGCTTCCAGCTGTTCCGCCGCCACACGAGAAGATTCCTCCATCGCCTGCAGCCGCCCCGACATCTTATCAAGCTCGCTCGCCAGTTGCTGATGACGGCGGGCCCCTTCCTTGCTGTGTTCATCGATCGTTAACACGATCTGATCCAGATTACTGCTTATCTCACTCTTAAGATCATCCATGTCGACCGCTGAGGCGACCGTGTTCTGCAGCGCGCCAACGTGGGCGAGCATGGCTTTATTCAATAAGCCCGTGGCATCCGTTTCCTCGGCTGTCAGCGCCAGCCCCATGGCCAGTTGACTAAAAGCTTCTTGCAACCGCAGATTGAGCTGGTTAAGAAATGTCTGAAACTCGTCCTGGTCGCGCTGAATACTGGCCAGCAATACCTCACACAAATGCTCCAATGCCGGCGCCAGCTCATAACCGTTGAGATCATGGCTAATAAGCGCCCGAGCTGCCTTGTAGTGCATCCGCACAGATTCCGGCGGGGTAACACGCTCTAACAATCTATTGAGGGTTTGCCTAACCGTCGGTTCAAGCTTCCAGTCAAGAGGTTGCGCGCCGTCGTCGCCGGACCCATCAGTTGAGACCGGGTCCTGCGGCTCAGCAGCTGTTGCTGCTGGCCGAGTTTCTGTCTGGGTGGCCGCTGAAGGTTCTACCTGAGCCGCAGGACCGACGTCTTCAGCGCCCGACTTACCCGCGCCACCAAACAAGCGGGACCACGCAGACGGCGACGCTGTCGCAGTACTGCCTTTATCTGCTCGCCCTTGATCGCGCCGGGCCTGCAACAAATCCGTCAGAGCCAACTGTTGCACACCCGCTAACCCGTCAAGCATGTCTGGCAAGTCGGCGTATGAAAAATCTGAGTTTTTGTATTTGCGCTGCAAGATTTCAACTTGCCGGGCCGAGGCCGGGTCCTGGCTGGCACCGTGAAGCTGACTGAGAAGCGCCTGTATATGAGCCAATATCTTCTGGCTCGCCTGCAGTCGCTGGGTCAGAGCGGGCTTGAGAAGCAATTCCAGCGCGCTAATCGCCAAGTCCAGATCTGCATTTGACGGCGCATCTTTGCGCAGCAACCCGCGCAAACCCAGCAGGCCGCGATCGGTGGTGTCGTCCAAACCTATCGCCAACTGCCCCGTGACGCCAATCCCACGGCTCAACAAACCCGACTTACGGACATAGCGCCGTCGCAGCTCTGCCTGCTGCTCCATCGCCTCTACATACTGCTCTTTCCAATCTTTCGCCATAGCCTGCGTATTCGATCTGCTAGTCGTCTAGTATTTCAGTATAGACGCTGACTCGCAGCCGCGAGTTCAAAGCATAGAATCTTCATCGAAAACAGAATCACAGCTGACTTATATAGCAATAAATGCATTACGACTGCGATCTTTGGCCACCTGCAGCGCATCGAACACCGTGCCGTTCATGGTGATATAGACCCCTGGAGCACAGGTTTGCGCCGCCGCAAAGGCCATACCCAGATTAAACATGGCGTCAGTCTCGGCAAATCGCGCCGGCGACAGGGCACCGGTAAGAACAATCGTTTTATTCGGAATGTCGGCCAGCACACGTCCCGTATCGGTCATTGTGTCGGTGCCGTGGGTGATCACAATCTTGTCGTGGGCGCTGTTAACAATGACATCTCGAATCTGGGCCCGGTCAGCATCGGTTAACTCCAGCGAGTCTTTGCGCAATAATTCATTGATCACAAAAGCTTTTTTAACCACAGCTTGCGCTAACAAGTCACCCACCACCGAGTGACCCACCTCGAAGCTACTTTTGGCATCGAAGTATATTTTGTCGAAGGTGCCACCTGTGGTGAGAACCAATATCTCGTCTGTGTTGCTCATACTGCTTAAAGCCTGTGATGGGAGGTTGCGCATACCCGTGCTTACGCTGACGCCGGCATTGTCCCACAATTAGCCCACTGTGGTCGACGCTCAAGCCATAAATAGCCGCCAATACCCCCGCCATTTGACAGACCCCCTACCCGTCTCTCATGCTCATCCTAGCCTGAATAAAAACAAGGACACCGCATGCTCAACAAATTTGATGATTTCCCAATCCACCAGACGCCAGAACCGTTGGCGCAGCCTGCTGGCAGTGATTTCAACCTGTATGACCGCACCTGGTACAACGGCTACTCGCCCGATGGCGACTACTACTTTGCCCTCGGCATGGCGATCTACCCCCATCGCGGCATTCTCGACTGTGCGTTCAGCGTCATTGAGCGTGGTGGTCGCCAGCATTGCTTTTATGGCTCACGGCGAGCGCCGGTGGAGCGCACCGAGATGCAAGTCGGGCCCTTCAAGATTGACATCATCGAACCCATGCGCCAAGCACGGGTGACCCTCGACACGAATCCCAGTGGCATCACCTGCGACCTGACCTTCCATGCCCGCACCGCCTCTATTCAGGAAGGCCGGCAAGTACTCTGGTCAGGCGCACGGCGAATGATGGATGCCACACGATTTGACCAGTTCGGACAGTGGGAAGGTCACATCACGCATCCCGAAGGCTCCATTAAGGTTGAAGCGCACCGGTGCCATGGCACCAAGGATCGCTCTTGGGGTCGGCGCGGCGTGGGTGAACCAGAGGTTGGCGGTGCGCCGCGCAAGCCCAGCGGTTTCTTTTTCTTGTGGGCACCATTGATCTGGGACGACCATATATCACACGCGATATTCTTCGATGACATGGAAGGCGCGGCACTGCACAGGGAGGCGCTGACGGCACCACTATATCCTGATGCGAGCGCAATTGGGGGCACAGAGGATGGTCTTGTTGAGCATGTGGCGCAGGTGCGCCATCGGGAGCGTTACCATCCTGGCACAAGGCTAGTCGCGTCGGCAGAGCTGGACTTTGAGAATCTGGCGGGAGACGTGCGCACCATTGTTATGACACCCATCCTCACCTTCCAAATGAAAGGCCTCGGCTACGGCCACCCCACCTGGGGCCAAGGCATGTGGAAAGGTGAACTGGCGCTGGGCCATGAGAGCTTTGATATCGCGAGCCTTAACCCACTGGCCCGCGAGAACCTCCATGTGCAGCAGGTGGTGACGGCCACCGACGG
>JBLHRT010000028.1:0-16073 GCA_047626255.1 Candidatus Azotimanducaceae bacterium | reverse complement strand
AGCCGTCATGATGATGATTCCTGAGGCCTGGCAGTCAGATACTAATATGATACAAGCCAAACGCGACTTTTATGAATATCACTCGGCGCTACTGGAACCCTGGGATGGCCCCGCATCTATCGTTTTTACTGACGGTGACTATATTGGTGCCGTGCTTGATCGAAATGGTCTGCGACCCAGCCGTTATTACGTGACCCATGACGACAGGGTCATTATGGCGTCTGAAGTCGGCGTATTGCCTGTCGATCCCACCAACGTTAAGTTTAAAGGGCGATTGCAGCCTGGAAAAATGTTCCTCATTGATTTTGAGCAGGGACGCATGATTCCAGATGAAGAACTCAAAGGTGACTACGCCAATCGCCGTCCTTACGGACAATGGTTAGCGAATCAAAAGATCTCTTTAGGGGAAATACCCACCGTCCCGGACAACCACGGGTTCAATGCAGACACCCTGCTATCACGCATGCAAGCCTTTGGCTACACGGTTGAGACTATGCAGTTTATGCTGCTACCCATGGTCACCGAAGCACGCGACCCACTCGGCTCCATGGGCAATGACTCGGCGTTGGCCTGCCTGTCTGATAAATCACGCATGATCTACGATTACTTCAAACAGCTATTTGCGCAGGTGACGAACCCGCCTATCGATTCGATTCGAGAAGAAGTCGTGATGAGCCTAGAGTGCTTTATTGGTCCAGAAGGTAATTTGCTCGAAACCACTGAACAACATGCCCACCGCTTGAAGATGGCGCACCCTATCCTCTCTAACGAGGAGTTGAGCTCACTCAAGCATATGGACCACCGTGGCTGGCGCACCTGCACCATCGACATCACATTCGAGGGCGCTCTGGGTCAAACCGGCTTGATGGCAGCACTGACACGCATCTGCGATGAAGCGACCACGGCAATTAACGACGGCTATTCACTGATCATCCTCTCCGACAGGAATATCTCCAAAACACATATGGCGATTAGCGCACTTGCAGCCTGTGGTGCGGTTCATCATCATCTGGTGGCAGCGCACCAGCGCACCCGTATTGGCCTGCTGCTCGAGACCGGCGAGGCTCGCGAGGTCCATCACCATTGCCTACTTACCGGCTATGGCGCTGACGCTATCAACCCTTACCTGGCATTTGAGTCATTGTGGCAGGCCTCCCGCGACGGCCTGCTCGACCAGTCTCTGTTCGCTGATGATGACGCTATTGTTTCAGCCTACAAAAAGGCCGTCGCTAAAGGCATGTTGAAAGTCATGGCGAAGATGGGCATCTCCACCCTACAGTCTTATAAGGGTGCACAGATATTCGAGGCGGTGGGTATCGCTGATGACATCATAGATCGCTGTTTCGTCGGCACTGCCAGTCGGGTCCAGGGCGTCAATTTTGAGGTGTTGTTCAACGAGATGCAGCAGCGTCACCAGTTAGGCTACCCGACTCGCAGCAGCAATCTGATTCCAATTCTACCAAATCCTGGCGACATCCACTGGCGTCGTGAAGGCGATGCCCATATGTGGGATCCCACGGCGATCTCAAGCCTGCAGTTAGCCGCTCGCACCAATAATCAAGATGCTTACTGGGCGTTTGCCAAGCACACGAACGAGGAAACCACCCGACGCTGCACCTTCCGTGGTTTGTTAACGTTTAAAGACGGCGCCAATGGCGGCCCCATACCTCTGGATGAGGTAGAGTCTGCCCAGGAGATCGTTAAGCGCTTCTGCACAGGCGCCATGAGCTTCGGCTCTATTTCTGCTGAAGCTCATGAAGGGCTAGCCATTGCCATGAACCGTATCGGCGGTAAGTCCAATACTGGTGAAGGCGGTGAAGATCCAATCCGCTTTGACCCCATGGCCAACGGCGACTCCAAGCGTTCTTCCATCAAACAAGTGGCATCAGGACGGTTCGGTGTCACCATCTGGTATCTGGCCAATTCTGACGAACTGCAAATCAAAATTATTCAAGGCGCCAAGCCCGGTGAGGGAGGTGAGCTTCCCGGCGGCAAAGTCGATAAAACTATCGCCCGCATTCGTCACTCAACCCCCGGAGTTGGCCTGATTAGTCCACCGCCACACCACGACATCTACTCTATCGAGGATATGGCACAACTGATCCATGATCTGAAAAATGCCAATCCATCCGCCCGTATCAGCGTCAAACTGGGCGCCGAGATAGGCGTCGGCACCATCGCAGCTGGCGTCACCAAAGCCAAGGCCGATCATATCGTGATTGCCGGACACGACGGCGGCACAGGTGCATCGCCTATTACCTCTATCAAGCACGCGGGCCTGCCCTGGGAGCTGGGACTGGCGGAGGCTCACCAGACGCTGGTGATGAACAATCTACGATCACGGGTCTACCTGCAAACTGACGGCCAGCTCAAGACCGGCCGCGATGTCGCTATGGCGGCCCTCATCGGCGCTGAGGAATTCGGTTTTGCGACAGCGCCACTGGTGACTATGGGCTGCATCATGATGCGCAAATGTCACCTCAACACCTGCCCTGTCGGTATCGCGACTCAAGATCCCGAGCTGCGCAAGAAATTTAACGGTAAGCCAGAGAGTGTTGTTAACTACTTGTTTATGGTTGCCGAGGAAATGCGCCTGATTATGGCTCAACTTGGCTTCCGCACCGTCAACGAGATGGTCGGCCGCGTTGACGTGCTAGAGATGGATCAGGCGCTAAACCACTGGAAAGCTCGAGGCATTGATCTCGGCATGATCCTCAAACCGGCGGCGCGCATCTACGACAATACCGAAGTCTACCGGGTCAATGAACAAGATCATGGGCTCGACAAGGCGCTGGACAACGAGATCATCAAGCTTGCCGAGCCTGCGATTAAACGCGGCGAAGTGGTCAATATCGATCTACCTATTATCAATATCAACCGGGTGGTCGGCACCATGTTGTCACACGAGGTCGCCAAGGCAACCCACGGCAAATTATTGGCCGATGACACCATCAATATAAACCTTACGGGCTCTGCCGGGCAAAGCCTTGGCGCCTGGTTAGCAAAGGGCATTACCATCAACGTCGAAGGCGATGCCAATGACTTCGTTGGTAAAGGCTTGTCGGGCGGCAAGATCGCTATTTATCCGCCAAAAAATAGTAGCTTTGCGCCAGAAGAGAATATTCTTGCAGGTAACGTTGTGCTGTACGGCGCCACCAGCGGCGAGTTGTACTTGAACGGTATTGCTGCGGAACGTTTTTGTGTTCGCAACAGTGGCGCCGAGGCCGTAGTTGAGGGCATTGGCGACCATGGTTGTGAGTACATGACCGGTGGGCGCGTTGTGATCCTGGGTCGCACTGGCAGAAATTTTGGTGCTGGCATGAGTGGTGGTATCGCTTATGTACTCGATCGCGAAGGTGACTTTGAGCGCCGCTGCAATATGGAAACGCTGGAACTTGAGACTGTACAGGACGCCGAAGATATATTTGAACTGCGTAGTCTTATCGAACGACACTACAAATATACGAATTCCAGCATCGCTAAACGTGTGCTCGACGACTGGGAAGAATATCTGAGTCAATTCCTCAAGGTCATGCCAACCGACTATAAGCGTGTACTGCTGGCAAGCAGAGAAGAGCCTGTTGCGATTGTCGTCAACGCTTAACGGCTCCAGAGGATGCGACACAACATGACAATCTTAAGCACTACAACCTTAAGCGGTAAGAGATAGATATGGGCAAACCAACAGGATTTAGGGAAATTGCGCGTCAGGTGGAACCGTACCGGGATCCAGCTGTTCGCTTAGTTGACTTCAAGGAAATATACACGCCTCACCAGACAGATCATCTGCAGCAGCAAGGTGCCCGCTGCATGGACTGTGGCGTACCCTTTTGTCAGTCCACCGACGGCTGCCCCATACATAATCTGATTCCGGAGTGGAATGATCTGGTGTATCACGGTCGCTGGCGTGATGCGTTAGATCGTCTGCACAAGACCAACAACTTTCCTGAGTTTACGGGTCGGGTCTGCCCGGCACCCTGCGAAGGTGCCTGTGTGCTCGGGATTACAGATCCCGCGGTCACCATCAAAAATATTGAATGCGCTATTATCGACCGTGGTTTTGATGAGGGCTGGGTCGTACCCATGCCTCCACTGAATCGTACCGGCAAGTCTGTAGCCGTCGTTGGCTCAGGTCCAGCAGGACTTTCTGCCGCCGCGCAACTTAATACCGCAGGGCACCTAGTGACTGTTTACGAGCGCGCCGACCGGTTAGGGGGGTTGCTGATGTATGGCATTCCCAATATGAAACTCGACAAGTCTATGATTGACCGACGTATTAACTTGCTACGCGAAGAGGGCGTGATTTTTATCGTTAACGCCGACGTTGGCGGTACCGGTGCACATGGCGTCGAGATAAAAACGCTGATAAGCGATTTCGATGCGGTCTTATTAGCCACAGGGGCGACCTTAGCCCGTGACCTTAGCATCCCTGGTCGCGACGGTAACGGCGTTCATCTGGCGATGGAATTTCTAAGCGCTAACACCAAGAGCTACCTGGATTCAGATCACGCTGACGGAAATTTCATTTCCGCCAAGGGTAAGGATGTTATCGTCATCGGTGGCGGCGATACAGGCACTGACTGTATTGGCACATCATTGCGCCAGGACTGCAAGTCATTGGTTAACTTCGAACTACTGCCGCGCCCACCGGAAGTCCGAGCTGATAATAACCCTTGGCCGTTGTGGCCGCGTATTCATCGCACCGACTATGGTCATGCAGAGGCGGCGGAAAAGTTTGGCGATGATCCTAGGGTATACCAAATTGCGAGCAAGGAATTTGTGCGCGATGCGAAAGGAAATCTGACCGGCATCATCACGGTCAATGTTGACGAACAACTCAAGGAGATTCCGGGCACGGAGAAAACATGGCCGGCAGATTTGATCTTCCTCTCTATGGGCTTCTTACAACCCGAGCACTACATCAATGACACGCTAGGCATGGACGTTGATGGCCGCGGTAACTTTGTCGCTAACAAACAGGACTATCGTACGTCTGTTGCCAAAGTCTATGCGGCTGCCGACTGTCGGCGTGGTCAGGATTTGGTTGTTAGAGCCTTCAATGAGGGCCGCGAAGCGGCCCGCGAGATCGACCGCGACCTAATGGGTAGCACTCAGCTACCTTAAGGTTTTATTGAAAGGCCTTCAGGAACCCAACGAGCCACGAATGCTTTCAACGCTACGTGCCCAGGGCTTAGTGTCAGCTAAGCTTGGTGGTAGAGCGTTGATGGCAGCAACAGCCGCATCTCGCGATCGGTAACGACCCGCCGTGAGCACATACCAAATGGCACTGCCCCGACGCGTAACGAAGTAGGCAAAACGTTCTGGCTCACCCGTTGAGTTGATGAAAGCCTCAATACCGTCCAACGAGTATGACCCCATCAATTGCAGTGTATATTCACCGGGCCTGGCTGAGTAAATCCAATCGGCCGCGTCGGCGTTCAATGCCGACAGGCTAATCGTTGGATCTGATACCAGCGCCGCAACGCCAGCCTGCGTTGCCGCCCGCTGAGTCGTTATCGACTTATCCACTCTGTTGAGGGGCGTACTGGGGGCAGTGGACTCTTGCATTTCACTGGGCGCACCCCGCGGCATGATCACGGCCAGGGAGACATTCCGGGATAAACCAGGCACAACTGGCGGTGCTAGGTGCGCACTAGCTTCAGGCTGAGCAGCAGCGGCTAGATCCGGACCCTTAGGGCTTGCAGTCGGGGCAGCTTGTAGTGTTGGTCGCAATGACTGTATGAAGCTCTCGCTAGAGCTCTCGCGAGAGCTCTCCCTAGAGCTCTCGCCAGAAGGCTCACTAGGGCCTTCACCAAAAGGCGCTGGCGTTGTCGCATCCAGCGTGTCGATTGCCAGGGACTGTCGCGTCACGATTGACTCAGCACCTTGTTCAAACCACAGCGCTGCGCCACCCATTAAAACTAACGCCAATATCATCGACACGTGAATCATGGGCAAGCCACGTGCGGGACGAGGCTCGTGCAATATATCCTCTAACCGCCGGTCAATCTCGCTCGGCACACCCCTAGACGCGACGAGTATGTCATCAAGCTGGGCCTGATTAAGCCCCTCTGTCAGTCCTGGCTGCTTACGCCGCAGATAGCTGCGTGCTTGGGATTTATCTAGGCGGTTGAGCGAACAGCGATAAATTCGTGCCGCAACAGCTTTCAGCGCATTGCGCCGATCAATCGAGGGCTCCGCAAACAACACCAGACCGAGGCCAGCTTTCTCTACCAGGTCGAGCAGGGTTTTGAGCGCTGCATTAGTCAGGCAGTGAGCGTTATCGACGACAACCACGGCTTTACGAGAACTGTTGGCTAGATCGCGCGTAAAACGTCTGAGCTGATCAAGGCCTGCATTCCCCCCCACTCGGGTAGCATTCAAACTGAAACCTACCAACAGGGCTTCGGTTAACGTGGCAAGGCTGCGTTGTTCAGCGTTGAGCTCCAGTACCGGCAGAAACTCCGCCAGCTGAGCGAGCATCTGCGTTTTTACAAGACTCTTACCTTGGCCTGAGCCGCCACTTACCAGGATATACATCTCCCCGTAAGTCGCCAAACACGCCAGCTTGTCAGGAAGGTTCAGTGACTCACCGTTACCGACGAACTCACTACCTGACCAACGACCTGATTGGTTACCTAGTTTAGTCCCTGATCTAGCCCTAGAGTCCGCTGATCGAGCACTTTGGCCACCCAAGTTGACGACGATATCTATATCACTCATGCCATATCCCATTTAGCGGCCTTACTAGAAGCCTCACCCCAGTCCTCATTAAAAGTCCTCACTTAAAGGACCGGGAGTGGCTACCTTTGAGTGCTTATCGTGCATTCACCTTTGTACTGTCTTTATGCGTACTGTCATGAATAATCGCTGTCAGATCTGCCTGATCGACATTGTCTACCAGTACAGCCTCTCCCAAGCGGCTTAACAAGACCAACCTCAAACCTGCGTCGGTAGCCTTCTTATCACGCGCCATTAAGGCGAGAAACTTGTCTGCCAACGATGCGGGTGGCGCCGTTGGCAACCCCGCACGTTGAATCAACCGCATCAGACGCTCAGTATCAGATGCAGAACACATGCCAAGTTTTGTCGACAGACGTGCTGCCATGATCATACCGACTGCAACGGCTTCCCCATGCAACCAGGCGCCGTAGCCCATGCCAGTCTCTATGGCGTGTCCAAAGGTATGGCCGAGATTCAACAGGGCCCGGGCACCCAGTTCTTTTTCATCGAGGGAGACGATATTGGCTTTGATTTCACAACTTCTCTTAATAGCGTAAGTCATTTTCTCAAGATCGAGCGCCAATAAACCGTCGATATTTTCCTCTAACCATTCAAAATACGCAGAATCCGCCAGAGCTCCGTGCTTAATAACCTCGGCCATACCCGCCAGTAATTCTCTGGGCGGCAATGACTGCAGGGTTTGCGGATCGATAATCACGGCCTTCGGTTGATGAAAGGCACCGATCATATTCTTGCCAAGCGGATGATTGACGGCCGTCTTGCCACCCACGGACGAATCAACCTGAGCCAGCAGCGTTGTCGGTATCTGAATAAACGCGACACCCCGTTGATAGCAGGCAGCTGCAAACCCAGTCGTGTCGCCGACCACACCTCCACCTAGGGCAATAAGCGTTGTGCCGCGATTATGGCCCCCTTGCAACAGAGCCGTAAGCACCATATCAAGGCTCTCTAGGGTCTTGTATTGCTCACCATCGGGTAACTCAAGCACCTCGACATGATACGCCTGCAAGACCGTTGTAAGCCGCGACAGGAACAGAGGCGCTATGGTTGTATTAGTGACCACCAGCACCTGTTGGCCGGCAATGTGACGGGTAATCAGGGCACTGTCATCAAGCAGACCAGCACTGATATAAATAGGGTAAGACGATTCGCCCAAGGCAAGTTGTACCAAATCCATCATGGACTCCACCGGG
This sequence comes from Candidatus Azotimanducaceae bacterium, assembly GCA_047626255.1. Taxonomy (GTDB): domain Bacteria; phylum Pseudomonadota; class Gammaproteobacteria; order Pseudomonadales; family Azotimanducaceae; genus UBA4582. The sequence continues at coordinate 8,136 of JBLHRT010000028.1, read as the reverse complement.
CGCCATGCATCAATCGATGCGGGTTCCCGAGTATGTAAAGTGAATGTCATCCAGCTTTTTCATGATCATCGACATGATACGCCGGGTATTGTTGACGCCAACGGTGACCTTAATATCACCCAACTCGTTGTAGAGGGGGTCACGCTCGATTTTCAGTCGCCGTAGAACCCCCACTGGATCGGCAGTTTGTAACAGCGGACGTTTTTTGTCTTTCGCCGTGCGCTTGATCTGCATCTCTAATGAGGTATCGAGGAACAGAACAACGCCCCGGCCGCGAAGGCATCGCCGATTAGCTTCCCGCAGCACAGACCCGCCACCCGTAGCCAGCAATATGCCCTCGCGCTGACTCAGCTCGTCAATCACGGCACTTTCCCGATCGCGGAATCCAGACTCACCCTCGACATCAAAAATCCAGGCAATACTAGCCCCGGCACGTCGCTCAATTTCTTGATCGGAGTCTATAAACTCAAGCCGCAGGTACGCCGCCAGAGTGCGACCGATGGTGGTCTTACCCACACCCATGGGACCGATAAGGAAAATATTACGTTTGGCGGAAGGTATCGACATTAGCATGGCGAGAATTGTTTGACTGACTGCATCGCGCAGTCAGCCAAAAGTTTCCCGTATTCGCCCCCTAGGGCTGGTGTTTAGAGGACCTGTTTAAAAAACCTGCTTAGCGATCCGCCAGCGGATCTTCAAGCAAAACCGGTGTGATAAAGATCAGCAATTCCGATTTCTGGGTCGTTTCGCTGGTTGAACGGAATAATTTGCCCACAAACGGCAAGTCCCCAAAGAACGGTGTCTTGTTGACACTGTCGGTGTCGGTCAGCGAAAAGACGCCACCGAGCACGATAGTCTCACCGTTGGCCACCAGCACCTTCGTGACCAAGCTCGCGGTATTAATCGGCGGTGCTGTACCCGCAGGTGCGCTACCGACTGTATTCTGAGTGACATTTAAGTCTAGAATAATCTGGTCATCCGGTGTGATCTGTGGCGTTACGGTCAGGCTTAACTCAGCGGGAATAAACGCAACGGTCGCACCACCGGCTGCTCCCGTATCACCACCGGCACGTTCCAGATAAGGGATCTGCTGGCCTTGAGTGATGGTGGCAGCTTGCTTGTCTGCAGTAATCACCTTGGGTCGAGCCATCACTTCACTATCGCCCGTCGCCTCAGCCGCCGACAGCTCAAGGTCAAGTAGGAAATTGCCGCTCAATATACCGAACGCCATTGAGTTGGTACCAGGACCGGCTAGGTCGACGACCAGCGAGTCGGCACTGGTCAGTGCCAAGTCAGCACCCGTGAGGGATGATGCCCGAATAGCTTCCAGAGACTCAAGCGACGCACCTGCCTGAATAGCAGCGGTGCCTGGTGATCCATAGCCTGTCGTTCCATAGCCACCCGTACCCCAACGAACACCCAGGCTCTTGGAGAAGGTCGAGCTGACTTCCACAATACGCGCTTCAATCATCACCTGACGTACTGGCACATCGAGCTTCTCGAGGATGTCACGGAACTCATTAATTTTTTCAGCCGTGTCCGTCATGATAATAGAGTTAGTACGCACATCAACGATCACGTTGCCTCGCGGGGAGACCATGCCGCCGCCATTATTGCCTTGACCACCTTGACCACCTTGACCACCTTGACCACCTTGGAACAAGGCAAAGATTTCCGCCGCGTTGGCGTATTTAATTTCAATAAACTCAGTACGCATGGGTGCTAGTTCTGAGATCTGCTCACGACTTTCCAGCTCGAGCTTCTCCCGGGCAGCTAACTCTGCCGCCGGCGCCACCATTAACACGTTACCCAACTGGCGCTTGTCGAGGCCTTTGGTCTTCATGATGATGTCTAAGGCCTGATCCCAAGGCACATTCTTCAAGCGCAGCGTGATCTTACCGGCCACTGTATCACTCGCCACCAAGTTCAGATCGGTGAAGTCGGCGATCAATTGCAGTACCGCGCGAATCTCAATATCCTGAAAATTCAGTGACAGCTTCTCTCCGCGATAGCGAAAAACATCATCGGTACTTGATTCCATCTCTGCCACGGTCAGCGCTTTGACTTCAAGAGTAAAGATGTTGTCAGCCTGGTAGGCCAGATAATCATAGTCACCCGTGGGTTCGATCATCAACACCGTATTGTTTGACTCGGGTAGTGCATCAACAATCAATACAGGTGTCGCGAAATCCGCGACATCAAGACGTCGCTGCAGATTTTTGGGAATCTGTGTGGCGCTGAATTCAACTCGAATCTTACCACCCTCGCTGGTCACATCGACACCAACCCCAGGATCTGACAGATCCACAATAACGCGGCCTTCGCCACCTTCGCCACGGCGAAAATCAATCGACTTAATACGTGAACCGTTACCCATTGCCTCAGAGTCGGAAATATTTATTGCTGATGACAGCTTGGTCGATGTGTCAGCGGAGAGATACCCCGTGTCTTGCGCCACTCCAACCAGCAGGATCAGCGTATTGCCATCGACTACGGTTGAATACGGGGTGAGTTCAGTCATGGAAACAATCACGCGGGTTCGATCACCTGCATCAATCACCGTGACACTGCGGGCGTTACCACCACCTAACTGGTGATACTTGGACGCGAGACCACTGCTGACGCCGGTCAAGTCCAGCGCGATTCTGGCGGGCTGCTCGATGGTATAGCCGGTCGGCGCAGGCGGACTACCGTCGAACTGCATGCGAATCTCTGTTTTGTCGCCGGGTAAAGACGAAAATTCAATACCATTCATCGTCACCGCGGCAATCGCACTGAATGGCAGGCAGGTTAGCACCAACGCAAAAAGTCGACCAAGCATAAGGCTAAGCATACGGCTAAGCATAATGTGTCTTGTCCCTTTGTAAGAATTTGCAATCACTGATCTTAATACGGTGAATGCCATAAAGCGCCCCCAAAAAAGTTTCGATTCTCTAATCTACCAGACCGATTAACTCTATTGATCTTGGTCGACGTAGCCAGCCACCGGCACCATCGGAGACGATTTCCGTCAGGTCAATGCGCGTATCGTTAATACTTTCTATCTGACCCCAATTGGTACCCATGAAGTCCCCTACCTGCACGCGATGTACGCCACCCTCACCATCTTGCACCAGCGCCCACGAGTCGCCGCTCTGCTCAAGCGAACCGACCATAGAGAGCGCGGCAAAATTGAATCGCTCAAGGAACTGTTTAACATGATTCTTCGGTGGCTTAATACCGACATTGCGCTTTTGCTCGGCGCTTTTTGGCGGCAGAACAATGGGCGCTTCGAACGGACTGCGTTGGTTTGACGTACCATAGGTGAATGGCTCGTAGGCTGCAAACTCAGGTAGGGGAGGAATACGTCCCTTAGGCCTAGCATCAACTTCAGCCATAAAAACCTTGAGGTCAGCAAACTCATCTTCGGATGAACAGGCTGTCATCAACACCAAGAGCGCCGCCAATGCACCGAGACGCGCAAGCCCAACGTATTTGTTATTTATCCCTGTCATAGCGCTATTTCGCCCTACTCCGATTATTCATTAGATAGCTCATTGGATAGCTCATTGGATAGCTCATTCGTTCGTGACCCCAAACATCCTTTAACGACAGCCTTTACTCAACAACAGCCTTATCCTAACAACAGTCTTTCTTTAACAACGCTATCGACGCCGATCATTGTAACGATAGGTCTTGGCCAGAATATTCATTCTCAACATGCCGCCGGCGACATCACTGCCACCCTCCGGCAAAATCGTAAAGTCATGCAGAGTGACAATACGCGACAAATCAGCGACGTCACTAACAAAAGCGCCAAGCTCGTGATAACTGCCAGACACGACAATTTGTATGGGCTTCTCAATATAGAACTCGAACTGTACTTCAGGCCTAAGGTCAATACTGGTAAAGTTTAGGCCGTTTTTAAGGCCCACCAATGTTATATCCTCAATGAGGCCTGGTATTTCAGTATCACTGGGGAGCTGCAACAAAATCGTCTGGAACGATTGTTCCATTTCGCCTTGTTGTTTACGGTAACTTTCTAGGTGCGCTGATTCAGCAAACTTCGACTCGAAATCTTCTCGCAACGTCACTTCTTCTACCTGCGTTCGCGCCAAATCGTCCTGTAAAGGCATGATCAGAAAATAGTAACCGCCTCCCACTGCAGCGGCAAATGCCAAAATCCAAATAATAGCCTTGACCGCTGTTGGCCAAGAACCCACGTTGTTAACGTCGTTAAGATCGTTAATATCAAACTCTTTCAGACTGCTTAACAGGTCTTGCATAGCCATGATTACTTGACCTCCGTCGAGGCAGGCGTGCCCTGTAGCACTTCGAGCTTAAATCGGCTTGCCTGAGAGCCAGCACTAGGGTCGGCGACAATCCCGGTGACATTAGGTTTGTCGAACCAAGTTGACTCATCGAAATTACGCAACTGACTGGAAATACGGTTGTTCGATTCTGCGACACCATCGATGGAGATAGATTTGCCTCTATAGGACAAACTCGTGAAATAAACCTTATCAGACAGTCGTCGGGCTAACTCGTCAAATAAGCGCACGATCACTGGGCGATTACCCTGAAGTTCCTGAATAACTTTCATTCTCGCCAGCAGCTGGTTGCGTTTTTGCTGAAGCAGTTTAATCTCGGCGATCCGCGCTTCCAGCAACTTGATTTCAGCTGTCAGGAAGCCATTACGATCTTTTTGAGTTTCAATTTCACGCTCGTAGAACTGCATGCCGGCAAAGACAACCAACGCACCTATCAGCGCAACGCCACCAAGGACCTTTAGAAACTCCTGCTTGCGCTCCTCGCGTAACTCGTCCCTCCAAGGCAGCAGGTTAATTTTTATATCAGCCATCGTGCCCTGGCCTCCTGGCCTGCAACATCAGCATTAATCGAAGCTCCGCATCGCTAACCCACAGGCAATCATCAAAGCCGGGGCATCATTGTTGAGACTCTCTTCGTTGACCTTCGATGACCAGGACATATTCACGAAAGGATTAGCAATCGATGTGGGCGTACCAAGCTTCGCCGCAACCATGTCAGCAATACCTTCGATGGAAGACGTACCGCCAGCTAGGATAATATGGTCAACATCGTCAAAAGCACTGGACGAATAGAAAAACTGCAGCGATCGAGTCACCTGTTGCACAACAGCCTCCTTAAAAGGCTGCAGCACTTCGGTTTCATAGTCATCCGGCAAACCACCCTGCTTCTTAGCAAGACCCGCCTCTTGCACCGACAGGCTGTAGCGTCGCTGAATTTCCTCTGTCAATTGTTTGCCGCCAAACAATTGTTCGCGTGTGTAAGGTGTACCGGAGTTAGTCAAGACACTGAGCGTTGTCATGGTTGCGCCGATGTCGATGATGGCAATGATCTGGTCTTCGCCACCCTCACCAGTGAACTGCTCGCGCACCAGTTCAAACGCACGTTGCATGCAATGAGCTTCGATATCGACCACTTTAGCTTTCAGTCCACCGAGCTCAAGAGCGGCTTCACGCATCTCGACGTTTTCCCGTCGACACGCAGCGAGCAACACCTCGACCTGATCTTCGGAGCGGGGCGAGGCGCCCTGCACTTCAAAGTCCAACGCGACTTCTTCCAAAGGATAGGGAATGTATTGATCGGCTTCCGAACGGAGACTGGTCTCCATTTCATCCTCGTTCAAATTGGCGGGCATCTCGATAGTGCGTGTAATCACTGCAGAGCCGGCAACAGCAACAGCCGCCAGCTTGACCTTAGTTTTGGAGCGCTCTACAAGACGCCCAATAGCTTCACCAACACCTTCAACATCACTGATGTTTTTTTCAACAACCGCATTCTCCGGCAGAGGCTCAACACCGTAGCTTTCGACACGGTACTTGCCACCGGAACGGCTCAACTCCAACAATTTTACCGATGTAGAGCTGATATCCAGCCCGAGCATGGCATTAGGTCCCTTGTTCAAAAAGCTAAACACTATGGACATCCTGTGAAATTTCTAATTAGTACGCGCACTTACGGTCGATACATCTATCAACACATTAAATAGCACTCTTAACCTCAGCGCAAACAATTTAATGGAATGAAACGCTCTAATTACTTCATTTAATTATCAATTTTGTAGCTAATAAGGTAGCAGACAGTACCCCGCATGTCGTGTCTTTCCCCCTACAGTCCTACTTTTATGCGCCAGAAGCTTTTATAATGCACGCGCGCCCAAGTACCTGCATCGCGCAACCTATCACCAGACTAGAGGTTCAATATTCTGCCTATGCGGCGCTTCGGCTCTATCATTATATGGTCCACAAGTGCGTTGTGCTGTGGTGCCGTTCTCATTCTTGCAGCGGCGTACCTGTACCTAAACCCACAGATACCCGATGCCAGCACCTTTAAAAACGTCAAACTGAGAGCGCCGTTGAGCATATTTTCTGCCGATGAGAAGCTCATACAGGAGTTCGGAGAACGTCTGGTACCTGTCACTTTTGACGAAATACCGCCCCTGTTTATCCGCGCCCTGCTCGACACCGAAGACAAGCGCTTCTTCGAGCACTCGGGTATTGACCTTATTACCCTCGCCAACGCGTCCTGGCAATTGATTCGCAACCAAGGCGCCATTCGCACCGGCGCTAGCACGATCACCATGCAGCTAGTGAAAAATATTTCCGGTGAGACCGAGCAACGATTCATCCGTAAGTTCAAAGAAATGCTGCTAGCCCTTAAGATCGAGCAGGAACTCAGCAAACAAGAAATTCTCGCCTTGTACCTCAACATCATTCCTTTTGGCAAACACGCCTTTGGTATTCAGGCCGCAGCCAACACCTACTATGGCAAGGATATGAACCAACTGAACTTGGCTCAACTAGCCATGCTCGCGGGCATTCCTCAAGCCCCCGAGGCGGGCAACCCCATTAACGGTCCTGCGCGCGCTCTGACTCGTCGTAACCTGGTGCTATATCGTATGCTTGAGCAGGAATCGGTCAGCCAGACTGACTTTGATACCGCCACGGCGATGCCTATAACGGCTCAAGTCTATGATCGAGATATCGAGCTACCCGCTCTTTATTTGGCCGAAATGGTGAGAAAACGCTTACTTAGCGACTTTGGCAGCAACGCCTATAACGAAGGCTTCATTGTTCGCACGACCCTCGACAGTACCAAGCAACTGGCAGCAGAACTGGCGGTCACACAGCAGCTCAATGCTTATGATCGTCGTCATGGGTATCGCGGACCCGAAGACCGCGCTGTGCAGGGCACCGATCAATACCTTGCTGCGCCAGAATACGGTTATCCGAACGATTGGTTAGATACGTTGAGTGAGACTCGCGTCGTCGGCAATCAGCTCCCGGGTATTGTTGTCAGCGTCAGGGATCGAGATATCGACGTGCTTACCGACAAACAAGGCCTGATCACACTTCCATGGAGCGCCCTGAATTGGGCCCGCCCCTATATCAGCGTCAACTCTCGGGGGCCTCGACCACGATCAGCGACGGATATCGTCGCACCGGGAGACCTGATTCGAATACAGGCAGATGCAGAACTGGGATGGGTACTGGGTCAGGTACCCGCTATTCAAGGCGCTCTGGTGTCACTCGACCCGGCAGACGGCGCTATCAAGGCACTGGTAGGCGGCTATGATTTTAACGCGAAGCAATTTAATCATGCGACCCAGGCACGCCGTCAGCCTGGTTCGAATTTCAAACCGTTTTTCTATGCCGGCGCTCTGGAAAACGGCCTGACTGCAGCGTCCATTTATAACGATGCTCCCGTGGTACTGCCCGGCGGCGAACAGGAAGAAGTCTATCGACCGACTAACTCAGGCGATGTTTTTCACGGCAACATTCGCCTGCGGGAGGCGTTGTACCGCTCGATCAACTTAGTATCACTGAGGGTTATCCTCGACTTCGGACCAAAAAATGCCATCGACTACGTCAAACGCTTCGGCTTTGACACAGGCAATTTCCCCGCCAATGTTCAACTCGCTTTTGGTGGCGGTACGATCGCCCTGACCCCATTGGAAATTGCCACGGGCTATGCCGCCTTCGCTAATGGTGGCTATAAGGTCGAGCCCTACTTCATTCAGGAGATCGACTCGTACAACTTCGACCCCGTTTTTATTGCCGACCCGCCAAGAGTCTGTGATTTAGCATGTGGCGAGAATCCTCCAGCAACCGC